>JAEYWU010000123.1 GCA_023428785.1 Pseudomonadota bacterium | reverse complement strand
GCCCCAGCACCGCCTGAACCGCCACCGCCGCATCCACCGCCGAGCCCCCGGCCCTCAGGACCTGCATCCCCGCCTCCGCCGCCATCGTATTGGCGGCGGAGACGAACGGCCCGTGCGCCATCTCGGCGTGCGCCGCCGGCGTCCCGGTCTCGACCGGCGCGGGCCGCCACAGCGGCGTACAGGCGACGGCGATCAGGGCGAGGCAGACGGGGAGGATGCGGCGCATGGGTCCTGACTAGACCAGCCCCGCTCCGGGGCAAAGTCTGGGCCTGCCTAGCCCAGGGTCTGGCGCACCTGACGCAGGTGGTCGAACGCCTGTTCCAGGTCGTTCCACATCGCCCGCACGCGTTCGCGCCCGGGGATGGACTTCATCATCGAGCCCGGCTCGAACCGGTCGCCCTTGCCGGAAAAGGCTGCGGTGATGTCGTCGCCTGCGATGCGCACCAGAATCTTGCCGTGAGCTTCCCGCCAGGTCTTCAGCTGCTGGCGCACCACCGGATTGATCAGGCCCCGCGCCTCATCCGGCCGCGTCGAATAGACCTCGAACTTCTTTTCGAACGCCTCGTCGTCTTCGAAGCGCACCCGTTCCATGCCCGAGCCCGGCTTGACCCAGTTGAACAGGCCCCGGTCCGGCACGATCACCGTCTCGCCCTGAACCGGACGCCGCTTGAGCGAATAGATCAGGCCGTTGAACACCTCGCGCCGGCTCTTGCCCGAGCCCGACACCAGGTTGGCCTCATAGAAGACGAACGGCTGGCCCTCATGCTCGCCGTGGAACCGGTCCCGGAACTGGCGCGAGTTCGGCCGTCCCAGAAGCGGATGCAGCGGCTCATAGCCGTCCGCGATGAAGCCGTCCGGCGTATGGGTGAAGCCCCGGGCCTCTCCGATCGCCTGAAGGGCGGGGTCTTTCAGCGACCGCGACGCCTTGGACATCGGCATGGAGGCGAAGATCCAGCCGCCGAGAATCGCGAAGATGGCGATGACCCATCCCAGCACTCCGAACCGGGTCAGCACGATGGCCGCCACCGCCACGACGGCGCCCGCTCCCATGATCACCCAGAACCGCTGAACCGCCTGTTTGCGCGCGGTTTCCAGCCCCGCCAGCGCCGGCGCCAGCGGCCCGTCACAGAGAGCGTCGAATTGATCGTCTGCCATATCGGCGTTTCCCCAGATCCCGTCCTGATCTCGCGCGATGCATTCGGTCTGTAAAGAGCGCGATCGGCCCTTGCATCCCGCTTCGCGATTGAGTAGGTGTCCGCCCCTTCGCCGGGCCACCCAAAGCGCCCGGTCTGCGGACCCGTAGCTCAGCTGGATAGAGCATCAGACTACGAATCTGAGGGTCGGGCGTTCGAATCGCTCCGGGTCCGCCATTTCTTCTCCTGAAAAATCGGCTCCTCCTACGCCTCGTGCGTTGGCATGGTGTCTGTCGAGGAGAGTCCATGGACCGATCATCCGCCGATAAGCCCAAGCTCCTGTCCGGCGGCAATCCGCAGATACCGCTCGGCTATGGCGAGGCGCCGGTCCAGGCCTGGATCGCGGCCGCCCCCGGCTGGAAGTCCGACGCCGGCCGCCGGATCGACGCGCTGATCACGACGGCCGTGCCCGGCGTCCGCAAGGCCGTGAAGTGGAACTCGCCCCTCTATGGCGTGCCGGAAGGTGAGGACTGGTTCCTCAGCTTTCACGCCATGACCCGCTACATCAAGATCGCCTTCCACAACGGCGCCGATCTCGACCCGCCTCTGCCGGTCGGCTCGAAACAGGCCCGGGTGCGCTATCTGCATTTCGACGAGGACAAACCCTTCGACGAGGCGGCCTTCACCGCATGGGTCAGACAGGCCGCCGCCCTTCCGGGAGAAAAGATGTGACCGACAACGCCTCCGACCTCATCGACGCCCGCATCGCCTCTTTCGGCGACTGGCGCGGCGAGACCCTGGCCCGGATGCGCGCCCTGATCCGTCAGGCCGATCCGGATGTGGTCGAGACCGTGAAGTGGCGAAAGCCGACCAACCCCAACGGCGTGCCCGTCTGGGAGCAAGACGGCATCCTGTGCACGGGCGAGGTCTACAAGGGCTGCGTGAAGCTCACCTTTGCCCGTGGCGCCGCGCTGGACGACCCGAACGGCCTGTTCAACGCCAGCCTCGAAGGCCACATGCGCCGCGCCATCGACTTCCGAGAGGGTGACAGCGTCGATCCGGACGCCTTCAAGGCCCTGATCCGCTCGGCGATCGCCTTGAACCAGTCGAAAAGGTAGCGCTTGGCGCCCTTGGGTTTGTCCCCGGACCCAGCCGCGGCAACCCGCTGAATGCAAAGGGCTGGAGGGGGCCCACGGGCCGACTTTTCCCCGCCCGGCCGTCCGGGCCCAAACTCCCGCCCGGTCTTTGACATCGTCGATCCGCCGGGCGCCTTGAGGCTCCTGAAGCTCCTGAGGCCGCGCATTTCGGGTCACGGCGGCATCAGGGCTGCCACGCGTTTTCCGGACTGGCGGAGAGACAGCCTTACCGCTTCTCCTGGACCATCCGCTGCAGCAGCTCGATCTGCTCCTGCTGGCGGGCGATCAGCCCCTCGATGTCCCGGGCCCTCAACTCGTCCAGCTTTTCGTGCAGGGCCATGATCTCGATCTCGGCCTTCAGATTGACCTCATAGTCGTGCTCGGCCTCGGCCCGGTCCTTCGCCGCCTGCCGGTTCTGGCTCATCATGATGATGGGCGCCTGCACCGCCGCCAGCATCGACAGCATCAGGTTCAGGAAAATGAAGGGGTAGGGGTCGAATGCACGGCTCATCAGGGCCAGGTTGCCCAGCGTCCAGACCAGCAAGACCACTCCAAACAGGGAAATGAAGGTCCAGGATCCGCCGAAGCTCGCCACCCGGTCCGCCAGCCGGTCCCCGAAGGAAGCGGCCCCCTCTCCCGGCGCCTGGCTGATGGGCCTGCGCATGAACAGCTTCTTGATGACGTGCCGCTCGGCCTCTCCCAGATCATCCGGGGCCTTGTCGAACCAGCGGCGGGCGGCTTCCTCGGGCGAATGGGACATGGCGGGCTCCGGTCAGGGCTGGTGGGCGCGGCTCAGATAGCGTGAGCCTTTCAGGCAGAACCGCCAAGGGGTCTCGACGCCCTTGGTGATGCCGATCCGCCGCCCCGCCAGAATGTCCCCGACCAGCGCCTTTGGCGGGACGAGGCCGAACGGGGCGCGGCCCAGCGGCTGACCGTCGTGGGCCTTGGAGACATCCAGCGCCTGACAGACCTTCCCCGGCCCGGAGCAGAGCGACTTCAGCGGCTCCAGCCCCCGCCGCTCGCGCATGGTCTCGATCCCCTCGGTCGGCTCCAGCGCGCGGATCAGGACCGCCTGACCCGACCCGGCCTGCCCGCAGACCAGGTTCAGGCACCAGTGGATCCCATAGGACCGATAGACATAGGCGTGGCCCACCGGCCCGAACATCGCGGCGTTGGACGGGGTCTGGCCTCTGAAACTGTGGGACGCCGGATCGGTCCGGTCATAGGCCTCGGTCTCCACGATCACCCCGCCGATCCCGTCAAGCGTCAGGGTCCAGCCGATCAGGGCCCGGGCGCAGTCCGGCGCATCCAGACCGAACGGCCAGGATTCCGCCATCAGGCTGACCGCGACTTAACTGGACCGGCTCCCGAACCGGAGTTAGCCAGAGGAGAATTCAGGGGATTCCACATGCGTCTGGCGACTATCACGGCGGCCGCCGTTCTGGCGATGGCTGCATTCACCGGCCCTGCGCTGGCCCAGCCCACGCCGCCCGAGGTCTCGGTCGAACGCGCGGGCGAGGTCTTCCTCGTGACCTATGACCTGCCCTCCGAGGCCTCTGCCTGGGCGTTCTTCAGGTCGTCCCTGATCATGGAGTCGCGCGAGCCCTGGCGGCTCCAGCAATGGCGCGTTACCACACCGGGCGTGAGCCTGCGTCGCGTGGGCGCCTATGATGTCCTGACGACCGAGGACGGCGGCCCGGTTCCTCGCCACATCGAGATCGAGATGCGGCCTGCCTATCACAACCTCGAGGCCGACTATTCGACCCTGACCTTCACCGACGGCTCCATCGCGATGCCCACCGGCATCTTCGACGTCTTCCCGGTGGCCTCGGTCGAGGCCGTCGAGGCCGTGCCGGCGGACCTCAACACCGTCGAATTCGACCTGGTCGAGGCTAATGTCCGCTGGCGCGACCGGGCCGGATCCGTGCTCTTCATGGGCGAACGCTACGACGGCGTGCAGTCCCACGCCGCCAACACCTACATTCTGTTCGGCCAGGCCGAGATCGTGGCGACCGAGCGCCTGATGACGGTCGTCGATCCCGAGCTCCCGTCATGGATCGCCGATGGCATCCAGGAGTTCGCGCTGCGGGTGGCCGACCACTATGCGGATCGCCTCGGCCCGGGCGCCTTCGACCGCCCCACCATCATGGCCAGCTGGAACGGGCCCACGCCCGGGATGATTTCGCTCGGCGGAAGCGTGATGCCGGGCCTGATCGTGATGAACTTCGAAGGGGAGGGGGTCGTCCAGGAGAACCCCGGCGTGCGCGCCCAGTCCCGCTGGTTCATCGCCCATGAATCCGCCCACTTCTGGCTCGGCCAAACGGTGCGATACGCCGTCGCCCGCGACGCCTGGATCACCGAGGGCGGCGCCGACCTCATGGCCTTCCGCGCCACCGCCGCGCTCGAGCCGGACTACGACGTCCGGGCCTCGCTGCAGTCCGCCGTCGACGAATGCGCCGGGCATGCGGCCCAGCCTGTCGCCGACGCCGCCGGCCGGGGCGGGCACCGCGCCTTTTACGCCTGCGGCGCCATCTTCGCTCTTGTCGCCGAGGCCGCCCAGCGTCGCGCCGACAACGGAGACTGGTTCGACTTCCTGCGCCCCCTGATCGAGGCCAATCGCGAGGATCAGGAGCTGACCCGTGCCGAATGGCTGGCGCATCTGACGGCCGTGTCGGGCGACGCGTCCCTGGCCCCCGACATCGAGCGGATCCTCGATTCCGGTCATCCGGATCCCTACGCCGCCATCGCCGGCCTCTTCGCCCGCTCAGGCGTCGCCTATTCGGAGGTCGAGGGCCGGGTCGTGCTGGACTAGGCTGAGAACGGCCAGGGGCTGATGGATTTGGACCACTCCTCGACCTTCAGCTCGGCGTGGATCGGCGGGGCGGCCCGCTCGGCGCAGGGGTGGCGCGGGCACAGCCGGCAGGCCGGGCCAATCGGGGTCACCTCGGGCTGTTCCAGATCCAGTCCCCGGGCCTGGACCAGCCGGTGCGCATGCCTCAGCTCGCAGCCCAGCCCGATCGCCAGATCGTGCGGCTCGCCGTGTCCGTCGCGGCCCTGCCGCTCCACCGTCCGGGCCAGGGTGAACCAACGCCCGCCGTCCGGCGTCTCGACGATCTGGGTCACAGTCTGGCCGGGGGTGCGGAACGCCGAGTGCAGCCGCCAGCGCGGACAGGCCCCGCCGAACCGCGAGAACGGAAACGCGTCCGCCGCATACCGCTTGGAGACATTGCCCGCCTGATCGACCCGGATCAGGAAGAACGGCACGCCGCGCGCGCCTGTCCGGCCCAGGGTCGTCAACCGATGCGCCGCCTGCTCGAACGAGACGCCGAACCGCTGCTGCAGCCGGTCTAGGTCATATCCCGTCTCCTCGGCCAGCTGCTGGAACGGCCCATAGGGCATCAGGACCGCCGCCGTCAGCGTGTTGGTCAGGCTGACCTTCAGAAGGCTCAGGGCGCTCTCGTCCGGCGGCCGGGCTGCCGCCGCCTGGGCCGCCAGGGCCTCGGCCTGCTCTACGAGGACTAGCTGATAAACGATGGCGAACAGCCGTGATGGTGCGCTCAGGGTCTCGGACAGCAGGAGCCGCCGCCGATGCGGGTCGAACCGCCGGGTCCATTCCATCATCACTTCGGCGGGCATGATGCGGACGGTCAGGTCGTGCCGGGCCTTGAGCCGATGCCGGGCCGCCGCTTCCAGCCCCATCGGATCGGCCGCCAGCTCGGCGTGCAGGGCTTCTCCCAGAGCATCCAGCTCCGGGAAGTGATTGCGCCGGTCCTGAATGTGATCGCGCACCCAGTCCGCCGGAGTGTCGCCGGGTCCCGCCCCGCCTCGCTCGGCCTCCGCCTGGGTCCGCGCCCGCTGGTCGGTGAAGGCCCGGTAGAGCCGCGTCATCGCCTCGGCGATGGCGGGATTGTCGTCGACCACCGCCAGGACTTCATGACGGGGCGCGTTCAGGCCCTTGAACACCGGATCCGCCAGCAGCTCGCTCAGCGCCTCGGCCGTCGCCGGCCCGGCCTGACCCAGCGCCCTCAGGTCAACGTCGTAGACATCGGCCAGCCTGAGCAGCAGCTGCGCCGAAACCGGCCGCTGGTTCCGCTCGATATGGTTCAGGTAAGAGGGCGAGACGCCCAGATCGCCAGCCATCGCCGTCTGGGTCAGGCCGAGGTCGCGCCGCACCCGCTTGAGGCGCCCGCCCAGGAAGAGTTTGCGATCCGCGTCCGTCACCATGGATCGATCGTCCGTCACAATGTGACTGAATGCAAGAAGTCATAATGTGACAACATGACTTCGCAAAATGGCGCGATCGGGTGTCAATCGTGACTGAAAGGGCGTTTGGTTGCTCAAGACGCGGCGCTGGGCCGCCCCCGAGAGATGACCATGACCACCTTCGCCGATCTCGTCCCCGCTCCCGAAGGCCGCTTCGACGGCATCGAACGTCCTTACACGCCCGAAGATGTGCTGAAGTTGCGCGGCTCGGTTCCGGTGACCCACACCCTGGCCCAACGCGGCGCCAACCGCCTGTGGGAGCTGCTGCACACCGAGCCCTTCATCAATGCGCTGGGCGCCGTGACCGGCAACCAGGCCATGCAGATGGTCCGCGCGGGCCTCAAGGCCATCTACCTCTCGGGCTGGCAGGTCGCCGCCGACGCCAACACCGCCTCGGCCATGTACCCGGACCAGTCGCTCTACCCGGCCAACGCCGCGCCGGAGCTGTGCCGCCGCATCAACCGCACCCTGCAGCGCGCCGACCAGATCGAGCACGCCGAGGGCGGCGCCAAGCGTGACTGGTTCGCCCCGATCGTCGCCGACGCAGAAGCCGGCTTCGGCGGCCCGCTGAACAGCTTCGAGATCATGAAGGCTTTCATCGAGGCCGGCGCCGCGGGCGTCCACTTCGAGGACCAGCTGGCTTCGGAGAAGAAGTGCGGCCACCTCGGCGGCAAGGTCCTGATCCCGACCCAGGCGCATGAGCGCAACCTCGTTGCCGCCCGCCTCGCCGCCGACGTCATGGGCACCCCAACCATCACGGTCGCCCGCACCGACGCGGAATCGGCCCAGCTGATCACCTCGGACATCGACGAGCGGGATCATCCCTTCATCGACCGCGACAACCGCACGGTCGAAGGCTTCTACCGCCTGAAGGAAGGCACCGGCCTGGACCACTGCATCGCGCGGGGTCTGTCCTACGCCAAGATCGCCGATCTGCTGTGGTGGGAGACCTCGCACCCGGATCTGGACGATGCGAAGAAGTTCGCCGAGGCCATCCAGAAGCAGTATCCGGGCAAGCTGATGGCCTACAACTGCTCGCCCTCGTTCAACTGGGAAGCCAAGCTCGACAAGGCCACCATCGCCAAGTTCCAGCGCGAGCTGGGCGCGATGGGCTACAAGTTCCAGTTCGTGACCCTGGCCGGCTTCCACAGCCTGAACAACTCGATGTTCGAGCTGGCCGACGGCTACCGCGACCACGGCATGGCGGCCTACTCCGAGCTCCAGCAGCGCGAGTTCGCCAACGAAGCACGTGGCTACACCGCCACCCGCCACCAGCGCGAGGTCGGCACCGGCTACTTCGACCAGGTCGCGACCGTGATCTCGAACGGCCAGTCGTCGACCACCGCCCTGAAGGACTCCACCGAAACGGCCCAGTTCGTGGCCGCGGAATAAGAGAAGGAAACGCCATGGAACCGATGAGCCAGCCCCGCGCGATCATCGACTACTGCCTGGCCCCGCTCGGTCTGGACCCCCAGTCCGACGAGGCCCGTGAAGCCCGCCGCCGCCTCGAGCACGCGATCAAGACGTTCCAGAAGATCGCCGCCCGCCCGGTCGCCGTGGACTTCTCGGACATGCCGTCCGCGGTGATCAACGAAGCCGCACACGGCTACGAATAGACGGACGGGCCGTCCCGGACCTTGCGTCCGGGGCTGCCCATCCGCACCTGTCGCCTTCCCACTTCCCGCACAGAGCGCCTGTCATGCCCCTCGACGCCCTCACGGATTCCGGCATCCGCATCCTTGGCCCCGTCGAGGGCCGCGCCTCGGAGGTTCTGACTGCCGACGCCCTTTCGCTGGTCGCCGAGCTGCACCGCGCGCTCGATGCCCGCCGCAAGACGCTTCTGGCCGAGCGCGAACAGCGCCAGGCGCGCTTCGACGCCGGCGAGACCCCTGATTTCCGCGCCGACACCGCCCAGATCCGCGAAAGTGACTGGACGATCGCCCCGATCCCCCCCGACCTCAAGGATCGCCGCGTCGAGATCACCGGCCCGACCGACCGCAAGATGGTCATCAACGCCCTGAACTCAGGCGCGAAGGTCTTCATGGCCGACTTCGAGGACGCCACCAGCCCGACCTGGGAGAATGTCGTCGAGGGCCAGATCAATCTGAAGGACAGATGGTCAGGCGACCTCGGCTTTACCGATCCCTCCTCCGGCAAAACCTATGCGCTGGGCCACGCGCCCGCCGTCCTGCTGGTGCGCCCGCGCGGCTGGCACCTGCTGGAGCGCCACGTCGAGGTCGATGGCCAGCCGGTCGCCGGCGGCCTGTTCGACTTCGCCCTCTATCTGACCCACAACGCCCGCTCAGCGCTGGATCAGGGCTCCGGCCCCTACTTCTATTTCCCCAAGCTGGAATCAATGGAGGAGGCCGCCCTCTGGGACGACGCCTGCCGCATCGCGCAGTCGCGCCTCGGCCTGCCGGTCGGCACGATCAAGGCCACCATCCTGATCGAGACCATCACCGCCGCCTTCGAGATGGACGAAATCCTCCACGCCCTGAAGGACCACATCGTGGGCCTTAACTGCGGCCGCTGGGACTACATCTTCTCGACCATCAAGCGGCTGGGCCTGAACCCGGATTTCCTGACGCCGGATCGCGCGCGCATGGTCATGGGCGAGGCCTTCCTGCGCGCCTATTCGAAGAAGCTGATCGCCACCTGTCACCGTCGCGGCGCCTTCGCCATGGGCGGCATGGCAGCCCAGATCCCGATCAAGAACGACGAGGCTGCCAACGCCGCCGCCTTCGCCAAGGTCAAGGCAGACAAGGAACGCGAGGCCGGTGACGGCCACGACGGCACCTGGGTCGCCCATCCGGCGCTGGTCTCGGTCGCCATGGAGGTCTTCGACCGCCTGATGCCGGGTCCGAACCAGCTTGACGTCATCGGTGATGGCGCGAGCATCGGCCGCGCCGAGATGCTGAAGATGCACAACGGCCCCCGCACCGAGGCAGGCCTTCGCGAGAACATCCGCGTCGGCATTCAATATGTCGAGGCCTGGCTGCGCGGCCGCGGGGCCGTGCCGCTCTACAATCTGATGGAAGACGCCGCGACCGCCGAGATCAGCCGTACCCAGGTCTGGCAATGGCTCAAGCACGGCGCCGCGCTCGACGACGGCCGCACGATCGACGAGGCGCTGGTCCGCGCCCTGATCGACGACGAGGTCACCCGCATGCCGCGCGATCTCGAGCGGCTGAAAGAAGCGGTCGATCTGTTCGCCGGTCTCTGCTTCGCCCCGCGCTGCGAGACCTTCCTGACCCTGCCGGCCTATGAGGTCCTTGAGGCCTAGGCGGCCCGCGCGGCTAGCGCGCCCGGCGCGGTCATTTCCCGAACGCAGTCCAGCAGCGCCTGGACGCTGACCGGCTTGGCGAGATGCCTGTCCGCGCCTGCCTTGCGGCCCGCCTCGACATGCTCGGGCAGGGCATTGGCCGTCAGCATCACCACCGGGGTCCCCGGCCGGCCCAGCGCCGCCTCAAGATCACGGATGGCCTGGGTCGCGGCCAGCCCGTCCATAACCGGCATCTGCATGTCCATCAGGACCAGGTCGAAGGTCTCGGCGTCGAAGGCGTCGACCGCCTGGGCCCCGTTCTCGACCGTGGTCAGGGCGGCGTCGAGCTGAGACAGGATCAGTTCGATCACCTTGCGGTTGGTCGGATGGTCATCGGCCAGCAGGATTTTCAGCGGGCCCGCCTGCTCGACCACAGCCTCGGTCTCCGCCACCACGGCGACCGGCGCCGCGACGAGAGACAATGGAAGGGTCAAGAGGAACGCCGAACCGCCTCCGGGCTCGCTTTCACAATCGATCTCGCCGCCCATCATCTCGGTCAGCTGGCGGCAGATGGCCAGGCCCAGCCCGGTCCCGCCGAAGCGGCGCGTGATCGAGCCGTCGGCCTGTTCGAAGCGCGAGAAGAGCCGCTCGCGCGTGGCCGCATCGAAGCCGACGCCCGTGTCCTCGACGGAAAAGCGGAACACCGGCTGATCACCCCGGTCGGCGGCCCGCTCCAGCGTCAGCCGCACAAAGCCCGTCTGGGTGAACTTCACCGCATTGGACACCAGGTTGGTCAGAACCTGCTTGACCCGCACCACATCGCCCAGCGCCCAGACCTCGGCGTCGGACGGGATATCGACATAGAACTGCAGGCCCTTGGCGCGCGCCGGCGCGGCATAGAGCTGGCCTGCGTCCCGGACCGCCTGGGCCAGGTCGAACGGCGCCGGATTGAGAGACAGCCGCCCCGACTCCACCCGAGCCAGGTCGAGGATGTCGCTCAGCAGTTGTTGGAGGGTCGCGCCGGAGGCCGAGATCAGCCGCAGCATCTCGCGCTGCTCGCTGGTCAGGTCCGTCTCGCCCAGCACCTCGGCGACCCCGAGAATGCCGTTCAGAGGCGTGCGGATCTCGTGGCTCATATTGGCCAGAAACTCGGACTTGGCGCGATTGGCCTGCTCGGCCGCGTCGCGCGCGCGTTCGAGTCTGGCGGCTGTGATCTTGAGATCGGTCACGTCCATGATCGTCGAGACGGTGCCGCCCATGGCGCTGCGGCGGTCCTGGACCCGAACCCAGCGGCCATCGGCGATCTGTTGTTCGACCGGCCCACCGGCCTTGCGCCGGGTCTCCAGCCGCTCGGCCAGCCACTCTTCCTCACGGCCGACCGCCTCGACGTAGTGACCCTTCTTGAGACCCAGCCGAAGGATCTCCTCGAAGGTGACGCCCTCGACCAGCAGGTCCTCGATCTCGGAGTTGGTCCGCTGATACTGGGCGTTCCAGACGGTGAGACGATCCTGGGCGTCGAAATAGGCCAGGCCGTCCGTCATGGCCTCGAGGGCCTCGTTCAGGCGGTTCAGGGCGACATCGCGCGTCACGGCAGCCTGAGCCCGATGCGCGAAGCTCTTGGGCGAAGCCTGACGGCGGCGGCGGACGAAAATCAGGGCGGCAGCCAGCCCGATCGCGGCCGCAAGGGCCACGACCATGACGGCGCTGCCGGCGATCCAGTCCGTAATGGCCTGCAAGAAGGCGTCCCCCGATGATGCCTGCATCTTAGGACGTCGGGGTGAATAATGTCTTTCCGGTCGAGGTTACCGGACGCCTCAGCCTGTGCGTATATCGAGCGCCCGCGCCATGGCCCGCAAGGGATTCCATGTCAGGGCCGCCGCGACATCGCGCGCGTGGCCGCGATCGACCGATGCGCGCATCCGGCCCAGTTTCGGCAGGGCTTCGGCCAGCCCCCTAAAGGCCGGCGCCGCTTCTCCGCGCAGGGCGCACCCTGTCAGCAGGACCACTGTCGCCATCAGGTGCAGGGGCAGCATCAGCGGCAGGAGGGCCGCCGGCGCATTGCGCGCCACGCACCAGAGCCGGTTTCGAAAGCCGTGGAACAGGGCGAAGTCAGACCGCGCACCCAGGGTGGACGAGCCGACGTGATGGACAATCGCATCGGGGACCAGCCGGACCACCCCGCCCCTGGACCTCAGCCGCCAGCCGAAATCCACGTCCTCGCAATAGCTGAAGAAGGCCGGTTCGAACCCGCCAATACCCAGGAAGGTGTCGCGCTCGACCAGCATGGCGGCGCCGCAGGGCGAGAAGATCTCGCCTTCCAAAACCGTCCCAGGCCGGGGCCGCCGATAGCCCATGCGATAGGGCAGGCCCATGATCGTCATGGCGTCGCCTGCACCATCCAGCTGCGTCGCGTCGTCGGCCGCGACCTGCAGGGAGGAAAAGCAGCGCACATCCGGCCAGCGGTCCGTCGCGGCCACCAGCCGCTCGAGCCAGCCCGGCTCAGCGAAGGCGTCCGGGTTCAACAGGGCCAGCCATCGGCCCTGCGCCTGGCGGGCGGCCCGGTTGTTGGCCTCCGCAAACCCCAGATTGGCGCCGGTCTCGATCAGCTGGATCGAGGGGTCGGCGCGGGCCGCCGTCTGGGCCGCCTGGTCTGTCGAGCCGTTGTCGACCAGTAGAACCTCGAAGTCGCGGAACGTCTGGGCCCTCAGATCCTGCAGGCACCGGGTCAGGACCGCCCGGCTCTCATAGGCGACGATGATGACGCTGACGCGGGGCGTGGTCATGCTGTCTCCAACCGCGCCAGGGCCCATTGGGCGGCGTCGCGAACGACGGGATCGGCATCTTGGAGGCGGGCCCGGGCGGCGTCGCGCAGCTCCACGTCTCCAGAATTGCCGATGGCGTACAGGACGTTGCGCACAAAACGGGCCCGGCCTATCCGCTTGACTGGGCTCTTGCGGAACAGGGCGCGGAAGGTGGCGTCATCCAGCGCCGACAGTTCCGACAGGCGGGGCGCGGTCAGTTCGTCTCGCGCCTTGAGGCGCATCTCCGAGGCCTCGGCGGCGAACTTGTTCCACGGACAGGCGGCCAGGCAGTCGTCACAGCCGTAGATCCGGTTGCCCGCCGCCTCACGCAGCGCCTCCGGCCAGGGCCCGGCGTGTTCGATGGTGAGGTAGGACAGGCAGCGCCGGGCATCCAGCTGATAGGGCGCCGGAAAGGCCGCCGTCGGACAGGCGTCCAGACAGGCGCGGCAGCTGCCGCAATGGTCGGTCTCCGCTGCGTCGGCCGGGAGTTCCGCGGCGGCCAGGATGACCCCCAGAAACAGCCACGATCCATGCTCGCGCGACACCAGATTTGTGTGCTTACCCTGCCAGCCCACCCCAGCCAGGGCCGCGAGCGGCTTTTCCAGCAGGGGTGCGGTGTCGACGAAGACCTTGACCTCCTCGCCCGTCTCGCGCGCCACCACGCCCGCCAGGTCCTTGAGGCGGCCCTTGATCAGCTCGTGATAGTCATCGCCCTGGGCATAGCAGGAGATGGCCGCCCGATCCGTCAGGGCCTGCAGGCGCCGGGGATCCCGGGCGGGCCCGTAGTTCATGCCCACCACGACTGCCGACCGGGCGCCGGCCCACATGGCGGTGGGATGGGCGCGGCGCTCCAGCGTGGTCTCCATCCAGTCCATCGACCCATGCCGGCCCTCGGCGACGAACCGGGCCAGCCAGTCGCCGTTGGGCCACGGCTGAGACGCCGAGGCGATGCGACAGACGTCGAAACCGAGCGCTTCCGCTCGCGCCTGGACGACGGCCCGGACATCATCAGACTTGGACAGGGTGCGCATTCAGACCAAGGCGCCGCAGCGTCCTTCCGCGGGCTAGTCCCGCAAACTGGTCGCGGGCGAGCGGACGGTTTCCCGCCCTAGAAATCAAGATCCGCATAGTGCTCCACCGGCGCCATGCCCGGCAAGCGATCGGCAAGGAGCGGACGGAAACTCGGGCGGCTCTTCAGACGCATGTACCAGGTCTTCAGCGTCGGCCAACTGCGCCAGGCCACTTCGCCGAAGTAGTCCAGCACCGACAGGTGCGCGGCGGCGGCCAGGTCGGCCTGAGACAGCTCGCGTCCCGCCAGCCAGTCCCGCCTGGAAAGCAGGCCGTCGAGATAGGCGAGGTGTTCCTTGAGCGCGCCCCGTCCCTGGCGCAGCGGGTCGGCCTCCGGCGGTCCCAATCTCTGCAGACGCTTCTCCATCCGCTCGTAGAGAATGGGGGCGTCGACCTCCATTTCGAACTTGCGGTCGAACCAGGAGCGCAGCCGCAGGGTTTCTGCGCGCTCGGCCGGGTCCGACGACAGAAGGGATGGCCGTCCGCCCGTCGTCTCGATCCAGTCCAGAACCGCCATCAGCTCGCAGACCGGGTAGCGCCGGTCGCCCTCCCCGATCTCCAGTACCGGCGGCCGGCCCGTCGGCGACAGGGCGTGGAACACCGGATCGTGCTCCCAGTACTTCACCACCCGCTCGGTGAAGGCGAGCTTCTTCTCCCCCAGCGCAAGGCGAGCCTGGCGCGAGGCGGGATCAAGCGGGAAATGATGCAGCAGGATGGGCAGGGTCATGGGCGAGGGCCTGAAACGCCCATAGGGCGACAAGCCTTAAGGGGTCGTTCACCCTGCCGGTTCCGGCGTCGATTCTTCGCCATAGGCGCCGCCGTGGGCCGGGGCCCGGCCCTTGGGGTCGGGATGAATCAGGATATCCGCATGCGGGAAGGCCGTCAGGATGCGGTCCTCGGCCTCCACCACGATGGCGTGGGCGGCCTCCAGCGTGAGGCTCGGCTCCAGGTCGATGTGCATCTGGATCAGCCAGATCGGGCCTGAGGCGCGGGTCCTGAGCTGATGCACGCCATGAACCCGTGGGTCCGACAGCACGAGAGTAGTGATCTCGTTCTGCATCTCGATCGGAATGGCGCGGTCTAGCAGGTGTTCGGCGGCTTCCTTGAGGACGGACACGGCTCCCCACATCAACCAGACCGCCACTACCAGTCCGGCGGCGGCGTCCAGCGGAGCCGCGTTCAGGAAGGCGGCGGATCCGATCCCGATCAGGGCGACGGCGTTGGAGGCGAGGTCGGCGGAATAGTGGGCCCGATCGCCCTTCACCGCCAGCGAGCGGCTCAGCCGCAGAGCCCGCGTCTGGGCCAGAACCAGCCCGGCGGTCAGGACAATGGAGACCACCATGATCGCGACCGCCCATCCGCCGTTCAGAACGGCCCGGGGCGTCAGGATGCGATCGATAGCCTCCCAGCCGACCGCGATCGCGGAGGCCATCACTAGTCCCGCCTGCAGCAGGCCCGCAAAGGCCTCGGCCTTGCCGTAGCCGTAGCGATGCTGTTCGTCGGCCGGCTGGGCCGCCCAGCGAACGGCGATGAAGACCGCCAGCGAGGCGATCAGGTCGAGGCCCGAATCCAGAAGCGAAGCCAGAAGCGACACCGACCCTGACGCGCTCCAGCCGAAGGTCTTGATCGTAACAAGCACGACCGCGACCGCCAGCGACAGCCGCGTGACGTTTCGAACCGCCTGGGCGGCCTGCTCAGGCGTGGCGGGCGGAGAGGTGACCTCGGTCATGCGCGCCTTGTGGACAAAGGCCGGGCCGCTGGCAACCGGCCTGCTGAACCGTCGCGCTGTGGATAAACTGTCAACATTGAACGGTTAAGCTACCCGGCATGACCTCTGAAACCGACAGCTGGATCCCCCGGGCCGAGGCCGAGACCCTCCTGGGGGTCAAGAGCCAGACGCTCTACGCCTATGTCAGCCGCGGCCACCTCGCCGCCCGGCCGGACCCCGCCAATCCCCGGCGCAGCCTCTATTCCGCGCGCGACCTGAGGCGGCTAAAGGACCATTCCAGCCCTCGCCCTGTCCGGACCACGGTCGATCGGGCGGCCGACGTCCGGATTTCGAGCGGCCTGACACGGGTCGAGGAGGGCGCGGTCCTCTATCGCGGCCAGAGCGCCGTCACTCTTTCCGAGGACGCCACCCTGGAACACGCCGCGCGGCTGGTCTGGGGCTCCGAAGACGACGATCCCTTCGCCGATCAGCGCCCGCGCGTGGATGTGATCTTCCCGGGCAGTCCGCGCACCCGCGCCTTCGCCTGTCTCTCTCGTAGGGCCGATGAGGACGGACCGTCCGCCGGCCGGGCCCCCGCCTCTCTCCGCCGCGAATCGGCCGCCATCCTCAACGAGTTGGTCGATTCCGTTGCCGGCCCCGGTCCGCGCCTTCATCTGCACCAGCGTCTGGCGCGGGCCTGGAAGGTGTCCGACCGCGACTCCCAGTTGATCCGCCGGGCGATGATCCTGTCGATCGACCACGAGGCCGACGCCTCCGTCCTGGCGGCCCGCGTCACCGCCGGCGCCGGCGCGGCCCTGTCGGCCTCCGCGCTCGCTGGCCTCGCGGCCCTGTCGGGCCCGGAGCTGGGCGGCCGCCTGTCCCAGGTCACGGGCTTCGTTCAGGAGGCCCGCCGGACCGACGCGCGCACCGCCTGTCGTACGCGTCTGGCCGAAGGGCTCGATATCCCGGGCTTCGGCCTGGGGGCCCATCCGGGCGGCGATCCGCGCGCCCGCGCCCTGATCGCGGCGGCCCAGTTGCCCGAGCCCCTGGCCGACATCGTCCATGTGGCGGAATCCATGACCGGCCGCCCCCCGACCTTCGACATGGCGCTCGCCTTGACGACCCGCCGTCTCGACCTGCCGCGCGACGCGGCCTTCGCACTTCTGGCCATCGGCCGGACAGTCGGCTGGCTGGCCCATGCGATGGAACAGGCGCGTTCGGGCTCGCCCTTCCAGCCGCGCCTGCGCTATGTCGAGGCGGTCCCGGCGCGGGACTGATTTCAGGATCGAAAGCGGACGATGTCGGATTGGTTGGCGGCGATTATCCTCGGCCTCGTCGAGGGGCTGACGGAGTTCATTCCGGTGTCGTCCACCGGCCACATGCTCCTGCTCGGCCATTTCCTGGGCTTTGAGAGCACCGGCAAGACCTTCGAGATCGTCATCCAGCTGGGCGCACTGCTGGCCATCATCAGCGTCTATTTCCAGCGCCTCTGGCGACTGGCCACACGCTGGCCTTTCGATCCGGACGCCCGCCGTTTCCTGATCGGGCTGCTGGCGGCCTTCGCCCCGGCCGTGGTGATTGGCTTTCTGGCCTATGACTTCATCAAGACGGTGCTGTTCGAGACCCCGCTGGTCATCTGCATCGCCCTGATCGTGGGTGGGGTGCTGCTGCTGCTGCTCGACCGCATGAAGCGCGCGCCGGTCTATCTGGAGGCCGACCGCTATCCGCTGCGGGTCTATTTCCTGATCGGCCTGTTCCAGTGCCTGGCCATGGTGCCGGGCGTTTCGCGCTCTGGCGCGACCCTGGCCGGTGGTCTTCTGCTCGGGACCGACAAGCGGTCTGCCGCCGAGTTCAGCTTCTTCCTCGCCCTGCCGACCATGGGAGCGGCGGTGGCCTACGATCTGCTCAAGAACTGGGACCGGCTGGATTTCACCGACGCCGGACTGATCGCGGCGGGCTTCATCACCGCCTTCCTGACGGCCCTGGCCGTGGTCCGGCTCCTGCTGGACTTCGTTTCGCGCCACGGCTTTGCGCCCTTCGCCTGGTGGCGAATCGCGGTCGGCCTGATCGGCATCGTCGGCCTGACGATGACGGGCGCTCTCTAGGCGGCCAGAACGCCCTCATCGAGTTCGGTCAGAGTCAGGTTGGCGCCGTCCAGCCGCGTTCCGGCCAGTTCGGCCTGCAGCAACCGGGCCTGGGTCAGGTCCGCGCCGTCCAGCCGGGCCATCCTCAGGCAGGCGCGCGACAGGTCGGCCCGGATCAGCCGGCTCCCGCCCACTTCCAGAGGCCCCAGCTTGGCGTCGCTCAGGTCCGCCCGCGTCAGCCGCGCATCGCGCAGCTTGGCGCCCCGAAGATCGGCGCCTCTCAGCTTGACCCCGCGCAGGTCGGCGCCCTCCAGGTTGGCGCCCTGAAGCTCGGCCCCGGTCAGGTCCATGCCGTAGAAGATCGATCGCGGCGCCGACAAGGCCGTCAGGCTGACGCCTCTCAGACTTGAGACGGTCCTGAAATCCACACCTTCGCCCTTGAGGAAGGCGCCCTCCACGCCGCCGGTCGCACACCAGCGCTGATGGGCCCGGAGCAGTTCGTCCAGCGGCCGGTCATCGATGAAGACTGAGGGCGGCGGCGCGTCGAGCAGCCCTTCAAGGTCCGCATCCTTCAACGAAGCCGCCGACAGATTGGCGCCCACCACCACCGCGCCTCTCAGGCTGGCCCCGGAAAAGTCGGTGCCGGACACGTCGCTGTTGGACAGATCCGCCCCATCGAGCCGGGCGTTGCGCATCCGGGCGCCGGTCAGGGTCACCCCGACCATCACCGCATCACGGAAATCCGCCGCCGTCCCGGCCAGACCGCCCAGCTGGGCGCCCGTCAGGTCCGCACCGGTCAGGATCGCGTTGTCCAGCTCGCCGGGCCGCAGCTGATGCTGCAATACCCGATAGCCTTCCGCCTTGTCCGCCACGGCGCTGCGGCCTTCGCGCAGGTCACAGCGAACCATATTGGCCCCGGCCAGGTTCGCGCCGCGCAGGCATGATCCGCGCAGGTCCGTCCGAAACATGCTGGCGCCCCGAAGATCGGCGTCGCGTAGGTCCACGCCATACAGCGTCGCCTCGTCGAAACGCGTCTCGCGCGCCGTAATATTGCAAAGCCGCGAGCCGGTCAGGTCAGCCTCACTGAGGTCAACGCCGTCCAGCTTGAAATTGCTCAGGTCGACATAGGTCAGGCTTGCCCGGCGACCATTCGGCTCGCGGCGCAGATAGCGGCCGTGCGCGTCCAGGGCGGCCTTGAGCACCGTCATGTCGATCGGCTTGATGATGGTGGACATCCGCCCCCTCCCGTTCGCGGGCGGTAAGGATGACGGCGATCTTTTAACCAACCGTTCGCCTAGGCCGACAGACAGGCTCCGCACAGGCCGTGGGCTTCTATCGTGACCCGGTCCAGCCGATAGCCCGCCGAGGCCGCGCCGCTTCTGAGCGCATCGCCCGAAGGCGACTCGATCTCGCGCGCGTCCCCGCAGCAGTCGCAGATCAGGAAGGCGGCAGCGTGGGCGGCGTCGCCCTTCACACAGGCCACATAGGCCGAGATGGACGAAATCCGGTGCGCCATGCCGATGCGCTCCAGGAATTCAAGCGCCCGATAGACCGTCGGTGGCTTGGCGGCCTGGCCGTCCGTCCCGAAGGCGGCGATCAGGTCATAGGCCTTGGTGGGCTGGCCGGCCTGAAGCAGCAGCTCCAGCACGCGGCGGCGCGGCGGCGTCAGACGCTCGCCCAGGGCGGCGCAACGGGCCTCGGCCTCTGACAGGGCCTCGCCCAGCCCCGATCCGGTCAGCCCGTGGCCCCCGGCATGTGCATGTCCGCAACTGTCGCCCATGGCTTTCAGCTAATCGCCCCCTTCGGGTGTCGCAAGGCTTGACTCGATGTGATGTTATTTCATAACAGCCTGCGACAGCAGTACCGGAGCCTACATGCGTCCTCTCCCGACCTCTCTCCTCGGCGCCGTTGCCGCCTCCGCCCTGACAGGCGTCGCCGCCGCCCAGACGGCGCCCCAGATGGCGCCTCAGGCCGCGCCGCAACCGCAGGAAATCGCTGTCGACGACATCATCGTCACCGGCGCCCCTTATGGGGTGACGCGTCGCGCCACGACCCTGGCGATCGAGGTGCTGGACGAGACCGAGCTGGCCACGGCCCCGCCCTCGACCCTGGGTGACGTTCTGAACGGCCTGCCGGGCGTGCGCACCACGGCCTTCGCCGCCGGCGCCAGCCGTCCGGTCATCCGCGGCATGGCCGGGCCGCGCGTGCTGGTCCTGTCCAACGGCGTGGGCCTGATCGACGCCTCGGGCCTGTCGCCGGATCACCAGGTCGCCGCCGATCCCGCCGACGCCTCGCGCATCGAGGTCCTGCGCGGTCCCTCCACCCTGGCCTATGGCGGCACCGCCATCGGCGGCGTGGTCAATGTGATCGACGACCGTATCGCCTCCGTGGCTCCGGACGGCGGGATCGAAGGCCGTGTCGGCGTCCAGTCCACTAGCGTCGATAACGGCTGGGCCGCTTCGGCGGGCGTCTCGGCCGCTGCGGGTCCCTTCATGGTCAGCCTTGAGGGCCAGCGCCGCGAAGCCGGCGACTACGCCATCCCGCGTCCCGCGGAATCCCGTCGCCAGCTGGAGTCCGAAGGCGAGGCGCTGGAAACGCTCGAAGGCGGCGATCTCGAGAACAGCTTCTCCAACGTCAGCGTCTACGGCGGCGGCCTCAGCTGGATCGGCTCGGATGGCTTCATCGGCGTCTCGATGCGCCGCACCGAGTCCGCCTACGGCGTCCCCGGCCATGAGCACCATGAGGACGAAGAGGAGCACGAGGACGAGGATCACGATCACGAAGAGGAAGGCGTCGTCACCATCGGTCTGGAACAGACCCGCTACGACGTGCGCGGCGAATGGGGTCTGAACGTCGGTCCGTTCGAGCGCGTCCGCTTCTCCGGCGGCTATGCCGACTATGAGCACACCGAGTTCGAGGGCGACGAGGTCGGCACCCAGTTCCTGTCCGACGGCTGGGAAGGCCGGGTCGAGCTGGTCCAGGCCAATGTGAACGGCTGGCAGGGCGCCGTCGGCGGCCAGGTGCTTCGCCGCAACTTCAACGCCATCGGCGACGAGGCCTATGTGCCCCAGACCCGCATCACCGAGGCCGGCGCCTTCGTGCTCCAGCGTCTGGACCGGGGCCAGTTCGGTGTCGAGGGCGGCCTGCGCTTCGACCACCGCAACCTCGACAGCCTGGTCGGCGACCGCAGCTTCGAGAACGTCTCCGCGTCGCTCGGCCTGTTCTACCGGCCGAACCGCGACTGGTTCCTGGGCCTAAGCGTGGCCAGCAGCGGACGCGGCCCGACCGAGGCCGAGCTGTTCGCCGACGGTGCACACGCCGCGACCCGGGCCTATGAAGTGGGCGATCCCGACCTCGGCTCCGAGCGCGTCAACTCGATCGAGGGCACTCTGCACTTCGACCACGGCCCGTTCTCAACGGATCTGCACCTCTATCACGCCCGCTACGACGGCTTCATCGACCTGGCGCCGACCGGGGCCGACGAGGACGGCCTGCCAGTGTTTAACTACGTCCAGACCGACGCCACCTTCACCGGCTTCGAGGTCGAGACCGCCTGGCGGCTCTGGGACGAAGGCGAACGTCGCAGCCTCAGCCTGGAAGCGGCCGGCGACTATGTGCGCGGCGAGACGGACCTCGGGCCGCCCGCCCGCATCCCGCCGTGGTCGGCCACGGCCCGCGTGGTGATGCAGCTCGACGCCTGGACCGGCCGGGTGGAACTGCGCGAGGTCGGCGAACAGGATCGCACGGCCGAGTTCGAGTTGCCGACCGACGGCTACCGGACGCTGAACGCCTTCCTCGCCTGGTCGCCCGACCCCGAGGGCGGCCTGATGCTCTATGCCGAGGCCCGCAATCTGAACGACGCGGAAATCCGTGAGCACGCCTCCTTCCTCAAGGACCTGGCGCCGTCTCCCGGCCGCAACCTGCGTATCGGCGCCGTCTACCGGGGTTGAGGTTCGCCTGCGGCGGGGGGGGGGGGGGGGCCGCGGCGGGGGGG
>JAEYWU010000027.1 GCA_023428785.1 Pseudomonadota bacterium | reverse complement strand
GGCCGAAGCTGTAGCGCAGGCCGATCGAGACAGTGGTGTCTTCGAAGTCGCCTTCGAAGGAGCCCGGAACGTAGCCGGCCGCCGTGGTCGACGAGGTCGACTCGAACGACACGTCCGAAGTCCGCATGTAGCGGGCGGTCAAGTCCATCGACAGGCGATCGGACAGAGCCCAGGCGAAGCCGCCCAGAACCTGCCAGGCGAAGCCCGTGTCCTCGTCGTCGATGACGAGGTTGTAGGGCGTCCCCGCGCCGGCAGCGCTGGAGAACTGGCCGAGCGAGTCGACCGAGACGCGGTTGAAGCCGACACCAGCGCCAATGAAGGGACGCAGCGCCCAGTCTTCAGAACCCATGTCCCAGATCAGGTTGGCCATCAGAGACCACTGATCAACGGAACCTTCCGGCGAGCCGCAGGGGGTGCCGGCGGTGCGGATCACGCCGGGCGTGCAGAGCGCGACGGACGACGGCGGGGTGCGGGGGTCGGGGCTGACGGCCGAGACCAGGTCACCCGGACGGTAGCCGCCTTCCAGTTCAGCGCGCCAGTTCGGATTGAACCGGTAGCCGAGGCGAACGAAGCCGGCCCAGCTCGGGTCGGTCGCGAAGTCGAAGGCGTAGGGGTCGCCATCGGGAGCGAGGCCTTCGCTCTCGAGGACGAAATCGCCCTGCCAGTGGTAGCCCAGGTCAACAGCGCCGTACCAGCCGTCCGGATCCGCCATGGCGGGTCCGGCCAGACCGAGGAGCACGACACCGGCCGTGCCGGCCAGCAAACGTCTGTTCATCGTATCGATCCCTTGTCTTTTCAGTTTATCGCCGCGCCCCAACTGCACGCGACGTCCAACGCCCAACGACCTGTTTCCGGAACGGTTCCGCAGAACCAGGAATTCAGTCGCCCGACTGTTGCCTCGTTTCAACACCTTTTGGGGCGCCGATGAGGCCAAGCTGGGCCGTTTCCGTGATCCAGGCCGTCCAGGGTCGCAGTGCGATGTCATACACTTTTTTCAGTCGTATGACACTGATACGCGAATTGTATGGACGCACTGCTTTTGCGCCAAAAGCGGTCGAAGCGATCGGTTGGATCTGTTGCTGAAGTCGAAGCGGTGCGGCCAGCCCGACCGCGAGATCGTACCAGGACGCCGCCTGGGATCCGGCCATGTGCAGCACGCCACCGGCGCCGACGCCCGCCAGCCGCGCGGCGGCCACCTGAATGAGGCCCGCCGCCAGATCGCCGGCGTGGGTGGGATTGCCGAACTGGTCGTCGACGACGCTGGCTCCTTCGCCGGCCTTCAGTCGAGAGAGGATGGCGCGCACGAAGCTGCTTTGCGGTGACAGCAGCCACGCGGTCCGGGCCACCAGGGCGTCGGGATCGGCCGCCAGGACGCCACGCTCTCCGGCCGCCTTGGTGCGCCCGTAAGCATTGAGCGGCCCGATCGGATCGTCCTCGCCATGGGGCCGATCGCCATCGCCCGAGAAAACATAGTCCGTCGACAGATGGATAAGCAGCCTGCCTCTGCCATGGCAGGCCTCGGCGAGGGCCTGCGGCGCGGTGGCGTTGAGCGCAGTCGCGCCGGCTTCGTCAGCCTCCGCGGCGTCGACGGCCGTATAGGCGGCGGTGTTGATGACGACGTCCGGACCTTCGGCGTCCAGGAAGGCTGCGATGGTTTCTGGCTGGGTCAGGTCCAGGGCGTCGCGCCCAGCGAAACCCGCCGTCCAGCCTGTCGGCAAGGGGGTGGCGGCAAGGGCGCTGGCCAGCTGACCCTGTCGCCCGAGGACCAGAAGACGGGTCATCGAACGCCGCGCCGGTCCAGAGAGCCGCCCGAGAGCATCGACGCCCACCAGGCCTCGTTGTCGGCATACCAGCGCACCGTAGCGGCCAGACCCTCCTGCAGGGGGATCCGAGGCGTCCAGCCAAGGGCCTGTTCGATATGGCTGGGGTCGATGGCGTAGCGCCGGTCGTGCCCCGGGCGATCCTTGACGTGGTGGATCAGCGCCTGGTGCGACCGTTCGGGCGCGAGCCCGTCAAGGGCTTCGCACAGGGCCGACACAATCTGCAGATTGGTCTGCTCGCTGCGGGCGCCGACCAGATAGGTCTGACCCGGAATTCCCCGATCAAGCGCCGCGAGCAGGGCGCGGGCATGATCCTCGACGTGGAGCCAGTCGCGAACCTGCTTCCCGTCGCCGTAGACCGGCAACCCTTCCCCGCGAAGGCCGCGCAGCGTCATCAGCGGGATCAGCTTTTCGGGGTGCTGATAGGGGCCGTAGTTGTTGGAGCAGTTGGTCAGGATGACCGGCAGCCCGTAGGTCTCGTGCCAGGCGCGCGCCAGGTGATCGGCGCCGGCCTTGGATGCGGCATAGGGCGAGCGGGGACGGTAGGGGCTGGCCTCGGTGAACGGAGCCTCGTCCGGCTCCAGCGCGCCGAACACCTCATCCGTCGAGACGTGAATGAAGCGGAAGGCCTCGGCCTCGGCGCTCGGCAAGGTCTGTCGAAAGCCTTCGGCGGCCTCGAGCAGGATTTGCGTGCCGCCGAGATTGGTCTGGACGAAGGCGCCGGGTCCGTCGATGGATCGGTCGACATGGGTCTCGGCGGCCAGGTGCAGGATCGCCTGGGGGCGCAGCGCCTCGAGCGCGGTGTCCACGGCCGTACGGTCGCCGATATCAGCGTGGAAGAAGCAATAGTCGTCGCGGCCGTCGAAGGGCGCCAACGTCGCCGGATTGGCCGCATAGGTCAGAGCGTCTAGCACCCCGACCCGCTCCACCCCGCGAGCAACAAGCAGTCGGACGACCGCCGAGCCGATGAAGCCGCAGCCGCCGGTGACCAGAACCCTCACGCGCCCTCCCAGCGGAAATAGTCGGGCAGATCCGCCAGAAGCGGCGCATCGGCGTCCTTGGGCGATACGGACGTGCCGGTGACCTCGGGCCAGGCGATGCCGAGCGCGGGATCGTTCCAGCGCAAGGCGCGGTCGTGGGGCAGGTCGAAAAAGGCGTCGACCTTGTACAGAACCAGGGTGTCGTCGGTCAGGGTGACCAGCCCGTGCGCCGTCCCGCGCGGGGCCAGCATCATCCGGCCGTTGTCCGGCGTAAGCTCGGCCGAGACGTGCTGTCCAAAGGTCGGGGAGCCCACCCGGATGTCGACGACGACGTCCAGGACCGCGCCGCGCAGGACGGAGATCAGCTTGGTCTGGGCCGATGGCGGCGACTGGAAATGCATGCCGCGCACGGTCCCGGCCCTCTCGGACCAGGCGAGATTGTCCTGAAGCCAATCATGGCTGACGCCGGCCTCCTCGAAGGTTCGGCGGCTCCAGTGTTCGCTGAACCAGCCGCGCGCGTCGGGGTAGCGCGGCGGGGGCCCGATCAGCTTGACGCCGGGGATGGCGAGGTCGGTCACCTGCATGGGCCCGTCAAACCACGAGACGGTGGTTTCGGGAAGGTCTTGCTTGACCCGAGGGCGCGAGCCTAAACCGCTGCGTCATCTGAACGGGAGTCACCCATGACCATTCGCTTTGACGGCCGGGTCGCCATTGTCACCGGCGCCGGAGGCGGCCTGGGACGCGAGCACGCCCTGGCGCTCGGCAAGCGCGGGGCCAAGGTCGTGGTCAATGATTTCGGCGGCGCCCGCGACGGCACCGGCGGCTCGGCGGGCCCCGCCGAACAGGTGGCCGACGAGATCCGTGCGGCGGGCGGCGAGGCGATCGCCGCGACCTGTTCGGTCACCGACGAGGCCGGCGTGGCCGCCATGGTCAAGTCAGCCATGGAGACCTGGGGTCGAGTCGACATCCTGGTGAACAATGCCGGTGTGCTGCGCGACAAGACCTTCGCCAAGATGACGCTCGACGACTTCCGCTTCGTGCTGGATGTCCACCTGATGGGCGCGGTCGTCTGCACCAAGGCGGTGTGGGAAATCATGCGCGAGCAGAACTATGGCCGTATCGCCATGACGACCTCGTCGTCGGGCCTGTACGGCAACTTCGGCCAGTCAAACTATGCGGCGGCCAAGATGGGTCTGGTGGGGCTGATGCAGACCCTGGCCATCGAGGGCGCCAAGTACGACATCCGCGTCAACTCGCTGGCCCCGACGGCGGCGACTCGCATGACCGAGGACCTCGGCGCCTCGCTGGATCTCGACGCCCTGCGGCCCAGCCTGGTCACGCCGGGCTTATTGCATCTGGTCAGCGAGAACGCCCCGACGCGCGCCATCCTGGGCGCCGGCGCCGGCGGCTTCGAGGCCGCGCACGTCACCCTGACCCAGGGCATCCATGCCGCCGGACCGGACGCGGCCGAGCAGGTCGCGGCCCGCTGGAGCGAAATCCAGGAGCGCGAAGGCGAGATCATCCCCCAGGCCGGCTCGGCCCAAGGCACCATCGAACTGACCAAGGCCGCTCGGGCCAAAGGAGCTCAATGACCATGCGTGAAGCCGTAATCGTCTCGACCGCCCGTACTCCGATTGGCAAGGCCTATCGCGGGGCCTTCAACGACACCCAGGGCCAGCAGCTGGGCGCCCATGCGGTGAAGCACGCCGTGGAGCGCGCGGGTGTCGATCCGGCCGAGATCGAGGATGTGGTGATGGGCGCAGCCCTCCAGCAGGGCTCGACCGGAACCAATGTGGCGCGCCAGATCGCCATGGCTGCGGGCTTCCCGACCGTGGTCTCGGGCATGACGCTGGATCGCCAGTGCGCCTCGGGTCTGATGGCCATCGCCACGGCGGCCAAGCAGGTGATGGTCGACGGCCAGCAGATCGCCGTCGGCGGTGGTCTAGAAAGCATCTCGCTGGTTCAGAACGGCAAGATGAACATGTTCCGCGCCGCGGACGCGGACCTGCTGAAGCTGCAGCCGCACATGTACATGACCATGCTGGAGACGGCCGAGGTCGTGGCCGCCCGCTACGGCATCTCGCGCGACGCGCAGGACGAATACGCCTTCCAGTCGCAGCAGCGCACCGCCCAGGCCCAGGCCGAGGGCCGGCTGGACGCCGAAATCGTGCCGATGACGGCGACGATGCAAGTGCTGGACAAGGCCACGGGCGAAACCTCGGCGAAGGAAGTCACCCTGTCCAAGGATGAGGGCAACCGCGCCGACACGACGCTGGAGGGCCTGAAGTCGCTCAAGACCGTCTTCAGCGGCGGCCAGGAGATCGCGGAAGGCAAGTACATCACCGCAGGCAACGCCTCGCAGCTGTCGGACGGCGCCTCGGCCTCGGTGCTGATGGAAGCGAAGGAGGCCGAGAAGCGCGGCCTGCAGCCACTGGGCGCCTATCGCGGCATGGCCGTGGCCGGCTGCGATCCTGACGAGATGGGCATCGGTCCGGTGTTCGCGGTGCCCAAGCTGCTCAAGGCCCATGGCCTGACGGTCGATGACATCGGCATCTGGGAGCTGAACGAGGCCTTTGCGGTCCAGGTGCTCTACTGCCGCGACAAGCTGGGCATTCCGAACGATCGCCTGAACGTCTCGGGCGGCGCCATCTCGATCGGCCACCCCTACGGCATGTCGGGCGCCCGGATGACCGGCCACGTCCTGATCGAAGGCAAGCGTCGCGGGGCCAAGTACGGCGTCGTCACCATGTGCGTCGGCGGCGGCATGGGCGCGGCGGGGCTGTTCGAGATTTTCTAGGTCCGAGAACCCGTCTGAATTGAAAAAGGGCGCTCTCGGCGGGAGCGCCCTTTGTCGTTGGGGCCTTACTTCCAGACGCCGTAGGGGTCTTCCCACTCGAGGCCAAGAGCCTCGCCGACGGCGGGGTAGGTGAGCTTGCCGTTCAGGACGTTCAGGCCGCGCGCGAGGTGCGGATTGTCTTTCAGGGCGTCCAGCCCCTTGTTCGCCAGGGCCAGGCCGAACGGCAGGGTGGCGTTGTTCAGGGCTTCGGAAGACGTGCGCGGGGCGGCGCCCGGCATGTTGGCCACGCAATAGTGAACCACGCCGTCGACCTCATAGGTCGGGTCTTCGTGGGTGGTCGGATGCGAGGTCTCGAAGCAGCCGCCCTGGTCGATGGCGACGTCGACCAGCACCGAGCCGTTCTTCATCTTCTTGAGCATCTCTTTCGAGATCAGCTTGGGCGCCTCGGCGCCCGGCACCAGGACGGCGCCGATGACGACATCGGCCTTCAGCGCCTCTTCCTCGATCGCGCCGATCGAGGAGTAGCGGGTGATGACGCGGCCGCCAGTCAGTTCATCGATATAGGCCATGCGCGGGATCGAGCGTTCCAGCACAACGACCTCGGCGCCTAGACCCATGGCCATACGGGCCGCGTTCAGGCCGACCACGCCGCCGCCCAGAACCAGGACGCGGGCCGGGGCCACGCCCGGGACGCCGCAGAACAGCAGGCCCATGCCGCCATTGTGCTTGAGCAGGGTCTCGGCCGCCGAGAAGACCGCGATCCGGCCGGCGACTTCCGACATCGGCGCCAGCAGCGGCAGGCCGCCCTTCGCATCGGTGACGGTCTCATAGGCGACGGCGGCGCACTTCGAGGCCATCAGCCCCTTGGTCTGCTCGGGATCGGGCGCCAGGTGCAGATAGGTGAAGAGGATCTGGCCTTCGCGCAGCATCTCCCATTCAACCTTCTGGGGCTCCTTCACCTTCACGATCATGTCGTTGTTGGCGAATATCTCCTCGGCCGTGGCGACGATCGTTGCGCCGGCCTTCTCGTAGTCCTTGTCGGTGAAACCGGCGCCGAGGCCCGCGCCCTTCTGGATCGAGACGGCGTGGCCGTGGGCCACATATTCGCGAACCGCCGTCGGCGTCAGGCCGATGCGGTGTTCGTTCTTCTTGATTTCCTTGGGCACGCCGACGCGCATGGAGGTCTCTCCCGGATTTGAGTTGGCGCGGAAAATAGCGAGGGATCGTACGCAGGTTCCTGTTCATTTCGCCAGATGATCAGCGTAAAGTCGCAGAAACTTGCGCATGAGGGCCACTTGAAGACAGTTTCCGCGACAGAACTGGATGAGGTCGATCGCAAGATGATCCGCGCGCTCCAGCGCGACGGGCGCATGACCAACGCTGAACTGGCCAAGGCGGTGAACCTGTCCGAGAGCGCGTGCCTGAGAAGGCTCCGGGCGCTGGAGGCCGAAGAAGTCATCAGCCGCTACACCGCCATCATCAACGAACGGGCGGTCGGGCTGCCGATCTCGGTCTTCGTGACCGTGACCCTGTCGTCCCAGGCGGAGGGGGCGCTGACGGCCTTCGAGACGGCCATCGCCACGGTGCCGGAGGTGGTCGAATGCTATCTGATGACCGGCTCGTCGGACTATCTGCTCAGGCTGGTGAGCCGCGACGTCGATGATCTGGAACGCATCCACTCCAAGGAGCTGACCCGGATCCCGGGCGTGACGCGGGTGTCGTCCAGCGTGGCGATGCGGACAGTGGTCAAACGGGGGGCGCTGCCGGTGTGAGGCCGTTTGGCGTCGGTCCGCGTCGAGACCGACACAGACGCCACAGACGCCATGACATGAACGATGTGAAAGACCGGCCCGGAGCATAGGGTGTGACGCGATCGAGCGGGGATGAAGCGATGTTTTCGCGTCCCGGCGATCGTTCAGGCGGCGGGTCTAGGCGGCCTGGGCGTCTACGGTTTCGGGGGCGGTCATCGCCCGACGGATGGCTGCGAGGAGGACCTCGGCCTTGATCGGCTTTTCGACGACGTCGTCCATCCCGGCCTCGATATAGCTTCGCTGGTCCGAGGGATCGGCGTTGGCGGTCAGGGCGATGATCGGCACCTGGGCCGCTGCGCCGGCAAGACGGCGGATGGCGCCGGTCGCCTCGACCCCGTCCATGACCGGCATCTTGATGTCCATGAGCACCAGATCATAGGCGCGGGTCTGGAGGGCCTCGACGGCCTGGGCGCCGTTCTCCACCGCATCGCTGGTGCAGCCGAAGGTGTTGAGCAGGGTCGAGGCGACCAGCCGGTTGGTGGCGTTGTCGTCGGCGACCAGCACATGAAGCGTGTCGTGCGGCGTGGGCGCGGGCGCTTCGGGCAGGGTCTCGTCCTGAGCCGGCACGTCATAGAGCACGAAGCCGAACGAGAAGGCGGCGCCGGGCTGATCCGGGCCATCGAGCGCGATGGTCCCGTCCATGCGCTCGACCAGCTCGCGGCAGATGGAGAGGCCCAAGCCGGCGCCCGCGCCCTCGCGTTGCCCCGTTCCCGTCGAGAAGGGCTTGAACAGGTCCGGGGCGACCGAGGCGGGAATGCCGGGGCCCGTGTCCGACACCCGGCCCGAGAATCGCAGGTGCTGGCCGTCTGGCTGAACCTCGAGCCGGACCGTGACCCCGCCCTGCGACGTGAACTTCAGAGCGTTGCCGATCAGGTTGTTGAAGACCTGTTTGATGCGGGTCGGATCGCCAAGCGCCCAGCGGTCGACGGCGCCGGCGGTGATGACCTCCAGCGTCAGGTTCCTCTGCTCGGCGCAGGGCCCCAGAGCGCCGCGATGTCGTCGACCATGACCTGGATGGAGAAGGGGCGCTCCTCCATGTCCAGCCCGCCCGCCTCGGCGCGCGACAGGTCGAGGGCGTCGGTCAGCAGGCGCAGCAGGCCCTCTCCGGACTCGATGATGGTGCGGGCGTAGGTCTGGAGATCGTGCCCTTCGAGCCGGCGTTCCAGGAAGCCCGCCACCCCGAGCACGCCGTTCAGCGGCGTGCGGATCTCGTGGCTCATGACGGCGAGAAACTGACTCTTGGCGCGGCTGGAGGCGACCGCCTCGGCCTCGGCCCAGGCGAGGTTCTGGGCCAGCCGGCTCATTTCGTCGGCGCGCTGCTGGTGCAGGGCCATGCCGGCGCGAAGCAGATGCTGACCCGAGCCGACGCCGAGATAGCGGTCGCCCTCCACCACCACGAAGCCCGACATCAGGCCGGCCGCGCCCTCGCGTTCGGCCCGCGCGAAGATGACCTCGGCCGGCGCATCGGCGTCGAGCATCGCGGGCTCGGCGTTCATCAGCACGGTGATCGGGCGTTTGGCGAACAGGGCGCGGCCGAACTCGGCGGCGAGCTTGAGCGAAAAGGCGTTGCGCTCGACCAGGCCGACCACCCGCCCTTCGGCGTCGACCACCGCCAGAACGGCTGCCCCGGGTTCCGCCTGAAACCGCTCATAGACGGCGGACACAAGCGCGTCCGCCGCCACCGGCGCGAGCCGATCCACGAAGTCACCGATCCTGGCCACACTGAACTCCCGCCTTCGTCGGCGAGTGAGTAACCGCAGATCATTTAATGAAACTGGACTCGAAACTCAGGTTTTCCCTGTGGCTTTCGTCACAAAACAGTCAAGGATGAATGATGACCTATTGCGATCAGTATAGACTTACTATTCCGATTACGGATAATCAAGCCGTGCGGATCACTGGCCCGTCCACCACGACAGGCCAGGGCGTCAGCCGTCCCCCGGCGGCCGGGCCGCCGATGCAGTCTCCGGTCAGCGGCTTGAAGATCGCGCCGTGCCAGGAGCAGAGGATCAGTTCGCCGTCGTCCGACAGGTAGCGGTCCAGCTCGACGGCGAGCGGATAGCCGGCATGAGGGCAGCGGTCGACGTAGCCGCGCACCTCGCCGTCCTTGCGCACAATGAAGCCGTGGAAGAAGGCCTCGCCGATCTGGACGACGACGGCGCGGGCGCCCGGATCCTTGACGTCATCCAGAACCGCGACGGCGACGCCCGGCGGGGTCTTCCAGACGCGGGGGCGCTCGGAGGACGGCGGCCCGTCGCTCACCGCTCGGCCTTGAGCGGACGGTTGAGCAGGCCGTCGATGGCCTGATCGACGTCGATCTCGCCGGCGAGGATGGCGGCGATGGCCTGACAGATCGGGGCCTCGACTCCGAGCTTTTCGACCAGCTGGCGGACGGCCGGGGCGGAATCGACGCCCTCGGCCACCGAACGCTTGCCTTCGAGCGCCTGATAGAGGGTCTGCCCCTGCCCTAGGGCGAGGCCCACGGACATGTTCCGCGACTGGGGGCTGGAGCAGGTAAGGACCAGGTCACCGAGGCCACAGAGGCCCGCGACCGTCTCGGCCTTGCCGCCCAGCGCCACGCCGATGCGGGTCATTTCCGCGAAGCCGCGTGTGATCAGGCCGGCATGGGCCGAGCGGCCCAGACCCCGGCCCTCGGAGATGCCGCAGGCGATGGCCAGGACGTTCTTGATTGCCCCGCCGACCTCGGCTCCGATCAGGTCGTCGGCGAGATAGGGGCGGAAGGTCGGGGCGGCCACGGCCTGGACAAGCTGGGCGCCGAGTAGGGCGTCCGGACAGGCCAGGGTCACGGCTGTGGGCAGGCCGCGCACGACATCGGCGGCGAAGCTGGGGCCCGAGAGCACCGCCGCGCGGGCGTGCGGCACGGTCTCCTTGAGCACATCGGTCATCAGCTTGAGCGAGCCGCGCTCGACGCCCTTCGAGCAAAGCACGATGGGCGTCCCGTCCTTCACGGACGGGGCGAAGGCGCTGAGGACCGAACGCATGTGCTGGGCCGGCGGCACGGCCAGGATGAAATCCCGGTCGGCCAGGTCAGCCAGATCAACTACCGCCCGCACGCCGGGCTCGAGTTTGACGCCCGGCAGGAAGGCTTCGTTTTCATGGCGGGCGTTGATGCTCTCGACGACCTCGGCCTCGCGGGCCTGGATCTTCACGTCGAGGCCCGAGCGGGCGCAGGACTGGGCCAGGGCCGTGCCCCAGGCACCCGCGCCGATCACGCCGACCGATCGAAGCTCGTTCATGCCTTGGCTCCCTTGCGGCCGGTTGCATAGAGGGGGTCGGACAGGGCCGTGGCCTCATCGAGCGGCCAGCGCGGCCGGGCGCGGGCGTCGAGACCGGAGGTCAAACCCAGGGCGAGCCGTTCGGCTCCCGCCAGGGCGATCATGGCGGCGTTATCCGTGCAGTAGGCCAGCGGCGGCGCGACGAAGCCGAAGCCCTGACGTTCGCAGGCCTCGGTCAAGGATCGACGAACGGTTTGGTTGGCGGCGACCCCGCCCGCGACCACGAACAGACGATGATCGTGGCGTTCGGCATAGTCGGCCATGGCGCGTTCGGACCGTTCGGTCAGCTGGCGGGCAATGGCGGCCTGGACCGAGGCGGCGACGTCGGCCCGGTCCTGATCGGTTTCAGCCGCATCGGCGGCGCGGGCGGCGGCGGTCTTGAGGCCCGAAAAGGAGAAGTCGAAGCCCTTTCGGCCCAATAGGGCGCGCGGCATGGCGATCTTCGAGGCGTCACCCGAGGTGGCCAGCTTCTCCAGCGCGGGTCCGCCGGGATAGCCGAGACCCAGCGCCTTGGCCGTCTTGTCGAAGGCCTCGCCGGCGGCATCGTCGATGGTGGAGCCCAGCCGGGTCATATCCCCGACGCCGCGCACCTCCAGAAGCTGGCAGTGGCCGCCAGAGACGAGCAACAGCAGGAACGGATAGGCGGCCTCGGCGCCCAGCCGGGCCGACAGGGCATGGCCCTCCAGGTGATTGACGGCGACCAGCGGCAAGCCGCGCGCCAGCGCCACGGCCTTGCCGAAGCTGAGGCCCACCATGACCCCGCCGACCAGACCCGGCCCGGCCGTGGCGGCGACGCCGTCGATGCCCTCGAAGCCCGTCCCAGCCTCTTTCAGCGCCGCCCGGGCGATCTCGTCGATGATGCGGACGTGGCCGCGAGCGGCGATCTCGGGCACCACGCCGCCGAAAGGCTTGTGCTCGTCCTGGCTGGCGACGACCGAGGACAGGACCTGGATAGAACCATCCGCGCGGCGGCGCACCACAGCCGCGGCGGTCTCGTCGCAACTGGTCTCGAGGCCCAGAACCGTATAGTCGCCAGTCGTCATTCGCGGCGACGTAGCCGCACCGACTAACCGGACGCAAGCGTGAGCCCCAAACCACCCCTTCGCATCGGCACCCGCCAGTCGCTTCTGGCCCGCACGCAATCGGGTCACGTCCAGGCCGCCGTGGCCCGCCTGCTGGGCGCGCCGGACCATCCCGAGACGATGGCGCCGCTGGTCTTCATCACCACGACCGGCGACCGCATCCAGGATCGTCGCCTGATGGATATCGGCGGCAAGGCGCTCTTCACCAAGGAGATCGAGAAGGCCCTGTTCGACGGCGAGATCGACATGGCGGTCCACTCCATGAAGGACGTGCCGGCCGAGCCGCCGGAAGGTCTGGTGATCGCCGCCGTCCCCCGCCGCGAGGATCCGCGCGACGCCTTCCTGTCCGAGCGTTTCGAGAGCCTTGAGGCTCTGCCCGAGGGCGCGAAACTGGGCACGGCCTCGCTGCGGCGTCAGGCGCAGGCGCTGGCGGTCAGGCCCGACGTGATCGTCGAGACGCTGCGGGGCAATGTGGACACGCGGCTCAAGCGGCTGGCCGATGGCGATTTCGACGCCATCCTGCTGGCGGCGGCCGGGCTGAACCGGCTGGGCATGGGCGACCGGGCGCGCGGTTTCCTTGATCCCTGGGCGGCGCCGACCGCGCCGGGTCAGGGGGCGCTGGCCCTGCAGTGCCGCGCCGACAGTCCGTGGGCCGAGACCCTGATCCGGTTGAACGACGCCGACACGGCTGTCTGCGTGGCGGCCGAGCGCGGCGCCCTGGTCGCCCTGGAAGCCAACTGCCGAACCGCCATGGGCGCCCACGCTCGGCTGGTGGACGGACGGGTCCATCTGGCGGTCGAGACCCTGTCGAACGACGGAAAGAAGCGCTGGCGGCGCGAGGGAACTTGCGAGGCCGATCTCGCGGCGGCTCGGGTCCTGGGGCTGGAGGTCGGCGATCAGGTGCGCGACGACGCGGGGACCGACCTCTTCTGATGACGGTCTGGATTACCCGCACCCGGCCGGGCGCCGATCAGACGGCCGAACGGCTGCGGGCGCTGGGTGTAGTGGCTCTGGTTGATCCGGTGCTGGACGTGCGCCGGCTGGACGTCGAGGTCGATACCCGGGGCTATCAGGCGCTTGCCTTCACCAGCCCGAACGGCGTGGAGGCCTTCTGCGCTTTGAGCAAGAAACGGGATCTGCCAGCCTTTGCGGTGGGCGATGCGACGGCGGCGGCGTTGACCCAGGCGGGGTTTGCGTCGGTCGAAAGCGCGAGCGGCGATGTCGAGGCGCTGGCGGCTTTGCTCCTTGCGCGTCGGGCCGGACGGGTGCTGGCGCCCGGCGCGGCTGACCCGGCGGCGGACCTGGGCGCTCTGGCGTCGGGCCCCGGCGTCGAGGTCACGGCCTTGCCGGTTTACCAGACGGTCGAGCGGCAGCCTGAGACAGCGCTGACCGATGCCGGGATTAAGACGGTGATGATCCACTCGCCGCGTGCGGCCCGGCAGGTGCTTTCCGTGGCCCCAGATTGGCTGTCCCGGCTGGATGTCGTGGCCCTGTCGGCGGCCTGCGCCGCCCCGTTCGAGGGGCGGAGCGCGAAATCGGTCGCGGTCGCCCCGTTCCCTGACGACGCATCCTTGGTTAGGCTGACGGCAGACGTTGTGTCGAAGGCGCCTTGATGACCGACAATCCTGCCGAGGACCGGCCCCGGATCGAGCCTGAGCCGCCGCACCGCGAGCTGGAGCGGCCGAGCATTCCGCCGCGCGTCCTGCTGCTGGTCGCCCTGGCCGCCATCATCATCATCGTGGCCATCGGCTTCGGCGCCGCCCGTGAGCGGATCGCGCGCGCCATCGGGCCGGCCCCGCCCGTCTCCGAAAGCCAGGAGCGGGTGCAGATGCGCCAGCGCATCGACCAGCTGGAAAGCGAACTGGAGCTGGCCCGCCGTCAGGCCGCCACCCGCCCCGAGCCCGTCGCCGTGCCCACCGAGGATGGCGAGACGGTGGTGGTCGACCCCCTTCAGCTGGAAGACAGGATCACGGCGCTCGAAGCCTCGCAGGCGCGGATGTCACGCGCCGCCGCAGCCGCCGTGGCTGCCGCCGCCCTGGCCGATGCGGCCGAAGGCTCGGATCCTTTCGTCGGCGAGCTGGCCTCGCTGGAGCGGCTGGCCCCGACCTCGCGTGGCATCCGAGCCATGCGTGAGTTGGCCGAACAGGGCGCGCCGACCCGAGCGGCTCTTGTCGGAGAGTTTCCCGCCGCCGCGACCCGCGCCTCGCGCGCGGCCGAAGGTCGAGACGCCCAGGCCGGCTTCCTGGACGGCCTGGGCCGCTGGTTCCGTTCTATCTTCAGCCTGAGACGCATCGGCGACCTGGAAGGCGACAGCGCTGACGCCATCCTGGCGCGCGCCGAGCGGCGGGTCCGTGAGGGCGATCTGGAAGGCGCCTTATCGCAGCTTCAGGCCCTGCCTGAGCCGTCGCGGCTGGCCATGTCGGAATGGACCGCGCGCGCCGAGCGCCGCGTCGAGATCGAACGCCGCATCAATGCTCTGAGGGCCCAGGCGCTTGGGGACCTGTCCGGCTCGACCATGGCCGAGACGGGAGAACCGCTTTGATCCGCATCGGCCTGGCGTTGCTGGCCGGGATGGCGCTGGCGCTACTGGCGGTCGCGGCCTCGGGAGACCCCGGGGCGCTCACGGCTGAATGGCTCGGCTGGCGGCTGGATACGTCGGCGGCGGCCGGTTCGGTTCTGATCGGGGTCCTGGCTCTGGTGGCGGTTGGCTTCTGGCGCCTGATCATCTGGATCGCCGAGGCCCCGCAGCGAGCCGCGCGTCTGAGAGCCGAGGCGCGGCGCAGGGAGTCCTACGCGGCCCTCGCGCGCGGCTATCTGGCGCTGGCCTCGGGCGACGCCGAAGAAGCCCGCCGGATGTCGCGCCGGGCGGCCGACGCCGCCGAGGACGCGCCCGTCCTAAGCGGCTTGCTTGAGGCCCAGGCATCGGAGCTGGCCGGGGACGATGCGGCGGCGCGGACCGCCTATGAGGCTCTCCTGCCCCATCCGGATGCCCAGGGTTCGGCCCGGCAGGGTCTGGCGCGGCTGTCGTGGCGGGCCGGGGACCGCGCCGCGGCGCTTGAACAGGCGCGGGCGGGTGAGAACGCCGGTCGCGGCGGCGCCTGGGCCTGGCGCATGCAGTTCGACGACCGGCTGGAGGCCGGCGATTGGGACGGGGCCCTGGCGCTGCTCGGCGG
>JAEYWU010000117.1 GCA_023428785.1 Pseudomonadota bacterium | reverse complement strand
GACCTTGCGCAGCTCCGGCTCATAGTGCGTCAGGGCATGCGACAGGCCGTGGCGGATGGCGCCGGCCTGGCCCGACAGGCCCGAGCCCTCGACCGTGGCGATCACGTCGAACTGGGTGGCGCGGTCGGACAGTTGCAGCGGCTGGGCGATCATCATGCGCAGCACCGGACGGGCCAGGTAGATCTCCTGGTCGCGGCCGTTGATGGTGATCTTGCCCGAGCCGGGCTTGATCCACACGCGGGCTATGGCTTCCTTGCGCTTGCCGGTGGCGTAGGCGCGGCCCTGGGCGTCGATCTGCGGCTCGCGGACGACCGCGGCTTCCGTCGCTTCGGTGCCCAGGCCCTTGAGGGCGTCGAAGCCGGTGGCCGGCGTTTCGGCAGTTACGTCGGTCATGACCTACTGGCTCCGGGTGTTCTTCGAGTTCATCGACTTGAAGTCGATGGTCTCGGGCGATTGGGCTTCGTGCGGGTGCGTGGCCGAGTTGTACAGGCGCAGATGGGTCATCTGGGCGCGGGCCAGCGGGCTTTCCTTGGGCAGCATGCGTTCGACCGCCTTCTGCAGCACGCGCTCGGGGAAGCGGCCATCCAGCTGCTTGCCGGCGGTGATCTGCTTGATGCCGCCCGGGTGGCCGGTGTGGCGGTAGTAGATCTTGTCGGTGTTCTTCTTGCCGGTGAACTTCACCTTGTCGGCGTTGATCACGACGACATGGTCGCCGCAATCGACGTGCGGCGTGTAGTCCGGGCGGTGCTTGCCGCGAAGACGCATGGCGATGAAGGTCGCGAGGCGGCCGACGACGGCTCCCTCGGCGTCGATCACGATCCACTTCTTCTCGACATCCGCGGGCTTCAGCGAAGCCGTGGTGTGCTTGAGCATGGTCAGGTCCAAAAAGAATAGCGGCCGGGAGGGCTCCCAGCCGTGAAGGCGCGCTTATTACCGGTGAGGCGGCACAGGGTCAACAACAATATAGTCGCTCGATTTGATACAAGTTATTGCTTTTACACTGTTTTATATTGCCGGTATTTGAATACCGTATCAATTTCTCGACCTGAACCGTTCAAATGTCCCCGCTGCCATGCCCAGCGCGATCATGGGGTCATGAAGAACGGCCAGCCCGTCGCGGCTGCTGGATGATGCTCCTGACGCTGATGAGGCCGCGTTTCCAAGCGTCATCAGCGTCATCCTTCATCCAAACGTCGCAGCCCGGCTATAGGAAGCCCGCCAACGCAATCTGGATTCGGTCTGATGAGTTTTTCCCGGCGTCACCTGTTGACCGGCGGCGCGGCCGCCCTCGCCTTCAGCGGACTGGCCCGCCGCGCGGCCGCCCAGACCATCGAGGCGTATCGCAACGAGATTCCGGGCTATGGCCCGCTGGTGTCGGATCCGGAAGGCCTGTTCGATCTGCCCGAAGGCTTCAGCTACCAGGTGCTGTCGCGCCAGGGCGACGGGATGGACGACGGCTTCGTGGTCCCCGGCAAGTTCGACGGCATGGGCTGTTTCCCGGGCGAGGGTTCGCAGGTCATCCTGGTGCGCAATCACGAGATCAAGGAACGCCATACCTACCTCGGCCCGACCGGCCCCGAGCGTCATCTGGCCGACCGGCTCGACCCGGCCAAGGTCTATGACACCTACACCGACGGCAATCCGCTGGGCGGCGGCACGACCACCCTCGTCTACGACATGGCCGAGCGCCGCGTGGTCCGCCAGCACCTCAGCCTGACCGGAACCTCCACCAACTGCGCCGGCGGCGTGACCCCGTGGGGCTCGTGGCTGACCTGCGAGGAAACCGATCTGCGCGCCGGTGACGGCGTGAACCGCGATCACGGCTGGGTCTTCGAGGTTCCAGCCAATGCGACCGGTCTGGTGGATCCGGTCCCTCTGACGGCCATGGGCCGGTTCGAGCACGAGGCCGCCTGCGTCGATCCGCGGACCGGCTATGTCTACATGACCGAGGACCGCGACGACTCGCTCCTCTACCGGTTCATTCCCAACACGCCCGGCCGCCTGGCCGACGGCGGCCGCCTGTCGGCCCTGGCCATCGCCAGCCGTTCGGGCGCGGACCTGCGCAACTGGACCTCGGCCTTCTGGCGCCAGGGCGACAGCCACGTCGTGCGCTGGATTCCCCTGGACAACGTTGAGAGCCCCGAAGACGACCTGCGCGCCCGCGGCCATGCAGCCGGCGCAGCCCTGTTCGCCCGCGGCGAGGGAATCTCGTGGGGGGACGGCGACCTCTATCTGACCTGCACCTCGGGCGGCGCGCGCCAGTTCGGCCAGATCATTCGCGTCATCCCGGGCGTCGGCGACGATCCCTGCCGGGCCGAGCTCTTCTTCGAGAGCGACGACGACGCTGCCTATGACTACGGTGACAATCTCACGGTCGCGCCCTGGGGCCACCTTTTGGTCTGCGAGGACCGCTACTCGACCGAGATCAACCACCTGCGCGGCATCACCCCCGAGGGCCAGGCCTATACGATCGCCCGCAACGTCCATCCGGCGAACAGCGAACTGTGCGGCGTCTGCGTCTCGCCCGACGGCTCGACCGTCTTCGTGAACCTGCAGGATCCGGGCTACACCCTGGCGATCACAGGGCCCTGGAGCTCATTGAGGAGCTCATGAACAGGCGGGGCTGGCTGCGACGGACCGACCAGAGCAGCCAGGTCACCAGGGCCAGGACGACCACGCCCCCGGCCTGATGCAGGCCCGCAAGCCACGGATTGAGCGCCGTCATCAGGGTCGCGATGCCCAGAATGGCCTGCACCACCGTGGCCCCGAACAGGGCCATGGCCGCGGTCGGCACCCGGTCCGACAGCTTCCAGCGGAAGGTCTGGATCAGGAAGGCCAGGCTGGCCAGAAAGACCGCATAGCCGCCCAGCCGGTGCATCAGCTGGACCAGCCCCTGATCGTGCAGGAAGGCCGAGGCCCCCAGGCTCCAGTCGACCGGCGGTAATAGCCGCCCCTCGAACATCGGCCAGTCGGTGAAGACACGGCCCGCATCGTTCCCGGCCACCAGCCCGCCCAGCAGGCACTGGACGAAGACCAGCCCGAACAGGGCCACAGCCCCCCGGGTCCAGCCCGCGGGAGATCGCGAATAATCCTCGCCGAACCACGCCTCCAGGGCGGTCCAGACAAGGCCCACGAAGATCAGAAGCGCCAGGCCCAGGTGGACCGTCAGCCGCTCCGGGGCGACCTCGACCCGGCCCGCCAGGCCCGAAACCACCATCCACCAGCCGACTGCGCCCTGAAGCCCGCCCAGCCCCAGCAACACCCAGCAGCGCCAGACCAGCCGGCTGGGGATCACCCGCAGGAACAGCATGATGAAGAACGGGATGGCGAAGGCCACGCCGATCAGCCGCCCCAGCAACCTGTGCGCCCACTCCCACCAGAAGATCCCCTTGAAGGCCTCCAGGCTCATGCCCGCGTTCAGCTGGGCGTACTGGGTCGTCTGGCGATAGGCCTCGAACTGCCGGGCCCATTCGGCATCGCTCATCGGCGGAAGCGCGCCGCTCACCGGCGCCCACTCCGTGATCGACAGGCCGGACTCGGTCAGGCGGGTGATCCCGCCCACGACGACCATGCACAGGACGAGGAAGGCGACACTCGCAAGCCAAACAGCGGTCGCCGATGATCGGTCTTGGAAGGTGGTTAAACGCGTCATACTGTCCCGCTCGGGAGGAACGATTGGGTGTGATCCGGGGCTCTAACCCAGGCAACCCTTCGTGCGCCACCCGCATTGTCACTTCAACCCGGCGGGAGGGCCGGAGTCTGGAAAGGACTACGCATGGAACTGTTTGAAACCAATGGCTGGCTCGTGGCCATTATCATCGGTATCGCGGCCGGCTGGATCGCCGAGCAGTTGACCGGACGACGGCACGGCATCCTGACCAATCTGATCGTGGGTCTGCTCGGCGCCCTGATCGGCTGGTGGCTCTCGGAGAACGTGCTGGGCATTCCAATCGAGGGCTGGCTGGGCTCGCTGGTCGCCTCGACCGTGGGCGCCGTGATCCTGCTGTTCATCTTCGGGCTCGTGCGCCGTCGCTGAACCCGGCCAAATGCTCTAGAGAGCGCCGCGTACCTTCGGGTTCGCGGCGTTTTCATTTTACGGAGGCCCCCATGGGACCGCGCACGCGCAAGGCCATCGCCACCCTCGGCGTCCTGGCCTTCCTGGCCTTCTATGTGTGGCTGGTGACCGTACTCGCCGGCTTCCTGCCGGACGCCTGGTGGGCCCAGGTCCCGTACTTCGCCGTCGCGGGCCTAGCCTGGGGCGTGCCGATCCTGCCGCTCATCAAGTGGGCGGAGAAGGGCTGAGTTTCGGGGTCTGGGTCAAGGGAATGGTCGGAGCGACAGGATTCGAACCTGCGACCCCTTGACCCCCAGTCAAGTGCGCTACCAGGCTGCGCCACGCTCCGAGAGGCGCCCGTATAGACAAGGGGCGCCGCGCCCGCAAACGGAAATCCACCCGGTTGGCGCGAGAGCCGTCCTATTGGCCCAGCGCGTCATCCAGGCGGCGCTTGGCCGCCTCGACCGCGGCCAGCACGGCGCGCAGCCGAACCGTATCCGCAGCCGAGCGCGGAGCCTCGACAACGACCTCTTCGCCGGGGGTTGCGTCCTCCACGACCGCCTCGCCCACATCGCCGGAAATGCGCGCCAGCCCCTGCTCACGCGCGAGCTTCTGAACACCCCGGATCGTCAGGCCTTCGTCGTGCAGCAGGCGTTTGACGCCCTTGAGCACCGCGATATCAGCCGGGCGGTACAGGCGACGACCGCCGGCCCGCTTCATCGGCTTGATGAATGTGAACTTGGTCTCCCAGAAGCGCAGGACGTGCTGCGGCACGTCCAGTTCTTCGGACGCTTCCGAGATCGTGCGGAACGCGTCGGCGCTCTTGGTCACGCGTCGGCGCCGTCGACCTTGGCCTTCATGATCTGCGAGGCCCTGAAGCTGATGACCCGGCGTGGGATGATCGCGGCAGGTTCGCCGGTCTTGGGATTGCGTCCCATGCGGGCGCGCTTGTCCCGTACGGAAAACACGCCGAACCCTGACAATTTAACGGTTTCGCCGCGCTCAAGGGTCTCGACGATCATGTCCAGGACGCGTTCGACCAGACCGGAGCACTCCTGCCGCGACAGGCCCACCTGCTCGTGGAGCGCTTCCGACAGATCGGCCCGCGTCACCGTCTTGCCCGTCATCCCAGAGATCTCCCCTACAGGCGCCTGAACAAGTCCAATGTGTTACGCGAACCCAGACGTTAACGAAAGGGCCGTTTTCCCGTCACATGCGAATCGCGCAGGCGCCCCAGGTCAGGCCGCCGCCCATGGCCTCCAGCAGGACCAGATCGCCCTTCCTGATCCGCCCATCCTGGATGGCGACATCCAGCGCCAGCGGGATGGAAGCTGCTGAGGTATTGGCGTGAACGGCGACGGTGGAGACCACCTTGTTCTCGTCCAGGCCCAGCCGCTCGCCGACGCCGCGGATGATACGCTGATTGGCCTGGTGCGGGACAAACCAGTCGACCTCCGCGACCGTCACGCCCGCCTTTTCACAGGCTGCCTCGATGGCCTCGGAGATATTGATGACCGCGTGCTTGAACACCTGGTTGCCGGCCATGCGCAGGTGTCCCACCTGGCCATTGGTGGACGGCCCGCCGTCGACATAGAGCAGGTCGGTCTTCTTGCCGTCGCAGCGCAGGGCGAAGCCGAGCAGGCCACGGTCTGCGGTTGTGCCTTCGCCCTCGGCCGGCTCCAGGACGACGGCGCCGGCGCCATCCCCGAACAGTACGCAGGTGCCCCGGTCGGTCCAGTCCATCAGGCGCGTCATTTCTTCGGCCCCAATGACCAGGGCGCACTTCGACATGCCCCGCGCGACGAAGCCGTCCGCCACCGACAGGGCATATACGAAGCCCGAACACACTGCCTGAACGTCGAAGGCCACGCCGACGCCCGCGCCCAGCTTGCGCTGCACGATCGAGGCGGTGGCCGGGAAGGTCAGATCTGGCGTGGTCGTCGCCACGATGATCAGATCGACGTCGGCCGCGCTGCGGCCGGCGGCCTCCAGGGCCTTCTTAGCGGCCTCGGTGGCGAGATCGCTGGTGGGCTGATCCGGGCGCGCGCGGCGGCGCTCCTTGATGCCCGTGCGTTCCTGGATCCACTCGTCCGAGGTGTCGACCAATTCGGACAGCGCGGCGTTGGTGACCACGTCCTCGGGCAGGAAGGAGCCCACGCCGGTGATGGCGCTTCGGGTGACGCTCACTGGGCCGTCTCCGTCTGGGCCTCGTCGGGGACCGCATGGTCGAGCCGGGCCATGTTTTCAGCGACTTTGGTCATGTAGTCGCTCTCGGCAAGATCCAGGCCGACCCGGATCGCGGAGTTGAAGCCCCGCGCATCGGCCCCGCCGTGGCTCTTGATGACCAGGCCGTTAAGACCGAGCAGCGGCCCGCCGTTGATGGAATTCGGATCGATCTTTCGCCGCATCGACCTCAGGGCGCCGTAGGCCAGCATGGCTCCGACCCGCGACAGCGGCGAGGACAGGAGCGCGTCCTTCATGAGGCCCGAAATGAAGCGGGCCACGCCCTCGGCGGTCTTGAGCGCGATATTGCCGGTGAAACCGTCAGTGACGACGACATCGACCACGCCCTTTGACAGATCGTCGCCCTCGACGAAGCCGCGATAGTTCAGATCGAACTGACCCGAGCGCAGGATAGCCGCCGCTTCGCGCACCTCGTCGTGGCCCTTCATCTCTTCCGAGCCGACGTTGAGAAGACCGATGACCGGCTTTTCGACGTGATGAACCGCGCGGTGGAAGGCCTCGCCCATGATGGCGAACTCGACCAGTTGCTTGGCGTCCGACGAGACATTGGCGCCGACGTCCAGTACCGCGGTGTGCCCGCCCTTGATGGCCGGCCAGCTGGCTACGATCGCGGGACGGTCCAGGCCCGGCGCAGACATGCGCAGGATCAGCTTGGACAGGGCCATCAGGGCGCCGGTATTGCCCGCCGAGATGACCACCGAGGCCTCGCCTTCCTTCACTGACTGGATGGCGTTCCACAGGCTGGAGCCCTTGCCGCGCCTCAGGGCCACGCCCGGCTTTTCATCCATGGCGATGACGCGATCGCTGTGGCGCACCTCGCAGGCGGCCCGCGCCAGGGGACAGCGGGCCAGTTGCTGTTCAATGGCTGCCTGATCGCCGTGCAGGATGAATCGGGCCCGCTCGGCCCCGTGGGTCTTGAGGAAGGCTTCGACGCCGGGAACCGTCACGGTCGGGCCGTGATCCCCGCCCATGGCGTCGATGGAAATGACGGAAGTGGAAGGCACGGTGCTCAGAAAGCCTCCGCCACGCGACCAGGAAGGCGGATCGCGGGCTCGAAAAAGAGGGCGGACGATAGCGTTCGCCCCGACCGATGCAAGCCGGAGCCGCTTAAATCCTTACCCCGGGTTACGACCGCGGCTTCAACTCGCGCAGAACGTCAAAGGGAGATGGCTCTGCAGGACTCTCCGGGGCCTCGAAGACGACGCCCGGCTTCCGCGGCCAGGGATCCAGCTCTAGCGAAAGGTGCTCAACCACATAGGCGGCGAGGTCGATTCCGCCGTCCTCGATCAGGTCAGGGCCATCCGGGCCTTCGGGATCTGCGTCGAAGGTTCGCTCAGGGGCCTCGACAGTCCCAGCATCCGCCAGATCGACGCTGAAGATCGCTTTGATATGAGCTGGCAGGGGCTCCAGCGTGACCCCGCAGGTCTGGACGACATCCGCCGTCAGGGAGCCGCTCAGCCTCCAGCCGATGCCTGCCGGCTTGAGGTCCACCTCGGCCTCTAGACGCTCCAGACCCGCCAGATCGAGCGCCAGCGCCACACGGGCTCGCTCGGTTTCGCCCGCCGACAGGGAGCGGTGCAGGCCCTGACCGATCTGGTCCAGCCGGACCCGGTCCGACCACGGCGGCGATTCGATCATGGCTTCACCTCGGGCCAGGCCAGCCGGCCCCTCAGAATGTCTTCCAGTCTCAGCGTCGACAAGGCCTGGCTGGTGCTCAGGGCATAGACCGCGAGGCCGCGTGCTTCGTCGCCCGCTTCTTCCTGCCCATAGACGGCGCGCGCCAGGAGCTCCGACAGGGTGTCAGCCTCGCCAGCCAAGACCGCATTCTGATAGCCGATGACCCGGCCATAGACGGCCTCGGCCAGCTTTCTCATCTTCTTGGCCACGGACAGATCGCCCACGCCCAGTTCCCTGAGGGCGTCGTCCAATGCCCCGACAAAGGCGTCGAACAGGGCCTGTCCCGTCTCGCCAGCGGCCTCGCCCTCGCCTTTTAGCCGGGCAAGCACCAGCGACAGGTGCAGCACATACAACTCGAATCGGCTGTCGATCCGGTCGGCGACCCCCAGGTCGCGATACAGTTCTGGCCGCCGGGCCTGGTCGACCAGTCCGGCATAGAGGGCCTCGCCGGCGATGCGTGCCTGGCGGGGCCGGAAAAGGCGTTCAAGCAAACGTATTCGCCCCATTTCGGTCTTGGCGTTGAACTAATCGTCCCCGCGCGTTAGGTCAAAGGCCGCAGTCTTTCCGGAAAGTCGCATGTCCGTCTCGCTTCGCGTCGCCGCAGTGGCCTCGATCGCGCTCCTCGCCAGCGCCTGTGCCCCTCAGGTGGCCCGCCACGGCTTCCAGCCGGTGGACGTTCAGCCGTCCGATATCGTCGTCGGCACCGACACCCGAGACACGGTCCGCGCCCGACTGGGCAGCCCGTCCGCCGTCTCGACCTTCGAGCCGGAAGCGGTCTGGTTCTACGTGTCTCAGACCTCGGCCCAGTACACCTTCAACCTCCCCGAGGTGCAGCAGCGCTCGGTGACCCAGATCACCTTTGACGAGACCTCGGGTCGCGTCCTGTCGGTGGATACCTTGGGCCTCGAGGATGGCCAGCAGATCGCCTATTCGGGCCGCGAGACCCCGACCCGCGGCCGCGAGCTGACCGTGCTGGAGCAGCTGCTAGGCACTGTCGGCCGCCAGCGCCTGCCGGGTTCCGAAGAAGACTTGCCGCCGAACCAGCGCCGGCGCGACGAATAGCGCCGGGCTTCGCCCTTCGCAGTTGCAAAAACGCCTTGCTTTCGAGGCCGCCCTGTCGTCAGCATGACGGATGGCGTTCGATGAGATGGCGGGCGATGGCCCGGCCGGAGAAGTCCGAGACTGCTACGCGACCTTGGCGCGGTGGCTCGCCGAGGCGCCTGCGGATCTCCTCGAAGCGCGCGCCAAACAGGCCGAACTCTTTTTTCGCCGCATGGGGATCACCTTCGCCGTCTATGGCGACTCGGAATCCAATGAGCGGCTGATCCCCTTCGACGTCGTACCGCGCATCATCGATGCGAACGAATGGGCCGGGCTTGAGGCCGGGCTGATCCAGCGGGTCTCGGCCATCAACGCGTTCATCGCCGACGTCTATGGTCCGCAGGAATGCCTCAAGGCGGGGATCATCCCGCCCGAGCTGATCCTTACCAACGCCGCCTTCCGGCCGGAAATGCTGGGCCGCAAGCCGCCCAGCGACCTGTACGTCCATATCGCGGGCGTCGATCTGGTCCGCACCGGAGAGGACGGCTTCCTCGTATTGGAAGACAATGTGCGTACGCCGTCGGGCGTGTCCTACATGCTCGAGAACCGCGAAATGATGATGCGGCTCTTCCCGGACCTGTTCTCGGAATATGCCGTGCGGCCGGTCGAGACCTACAGCGACATGCTGCTGGATACCTTGGTCGCCTCGGCGCCGGCGTCTGCCGGACGGGAGCCGACGGTGGTCATCCTGACGCCCGGCTCTTTCAACTCGGCCTACTACGAGCACTCCTTCCTGGCTGACAAGCTGGGGGTTGAGCTCGTCGAGGGTTCGGACCTCTTCGTCGATGACGACAAGGTCTTCATGCGCACCACCCAGGGGCCGCGCCGGGTGGATGTGATCTACAGACGCGTCGATGACGAGTTCCTCGACCCCCTCGCCTTCCGACCGGATTCGACCCTGGGACCACCCGGGCTGATGACGGCCTATCGGGCCGGCAATGTCACCCTGACCAATGCCGTCGGGACCGGCGTGGCCGACGACAAGGCGGTCTACACCTACATCCCCGAGATCATCCGCTTCTTCACCGGCGAGGACCCGATCCTCAAGAATGTGCCGACGTGGCGCTGCCGCGAGAAGGACGCACTCAAGTACGTGCTCGATCACCTGGATGAGCTGGTGGTCAAGGAGGTCGGCGGATCGGGCGGATACGGCATGCTGGTGGGACCAGCGGCCTCAAAGTCCGAAATCGAGGCCTTCCGCAAGAAGCTGCTGAACGACCCGGACGACTTCATCGCCCAGCCGACCCTAGCGCTTTCGACGGCGCCGACGCTGGATGGCGCCGAACTGGCCCGGCGCCACATCGACCTTCGCCCCTTCGTCCTGTCCAGCCCCAAGGGCGTACAGGTGGCCCCTGGCGGCCTGACCCGGGTCGCTCTCAAGCCCGGCTCGCTGGTGGTCAACTCCAGCCAGGGCGGCGGCACCAAGGACACCTGGGTGCTGGATGCTTAGCCGGACCGCTGACAGCCTGTACTGGACCGGCCGCTATCTGGAGCGAGCCGACTTCCTCGCACGGATTCTGGACGCCGCCTTCCGCCTCGATTCGATCCCGGCCCGCGAAAAAGCCGAGGCCCAGGTCTGGGCGGGGGCTTTGGCCTCGGCCGGCGCACGCGGGGCGCTAGGAGATCGCCAGCCGACCGAACGGACCGTTCGCGAGCACCTGGCCTTCGCGCCGGACAATCCGTCATCGATCCACGCCTGCCTCACGCGGGCCCGGACCAATGCGCGCTCGGTGCGAACCGCCCTGACGCTGGAAGTCTGGGAAGCCATCAACGGGGCCTGGAACGGCCTGGCCGAGCAGGGGCGGCCCACCCGGCGCGATGACTTCGGGCGCTTCCTGGAGTGGGTGAAGAGTGTCAGCCTGGTGGTCGAGGGCGCCTCGTCGCGCACCATGCTGCGCAATGACAGCTACTGGTTCTTGAAGCTCGGCGCCGCGATCGAGCGGGCGGACAACACGGCACGCCTGCTGGACGTGAAGTATCACCTGCTTCTACCGGAAGGGGAAAGGGTCGGCGGCCAGTTCGACTATTTCCAGTGGACCACCCTGCTGCGCGAGGTTTCGGCGCTGACGGCCTATCGCTGGGTCTATCGGGACTCGGTCAAACCGTGGCTGGTGGCCGACCTGATGGTGCTGAACCGGCAGATGCCCCGCTCTCTCGCCAGCTGCCAGGCCGCGATGGTGAGCTATCTGGATCACCTGTCCGCCGGCTACGAGCGCACCGGACCGGCCCAGCGCCTCGCCCTCGCTCGCCTGCAGCAGTTCGAGGGAGAGACGATGCGTCGTATCTTCCAAGGCGGCCTGCACGAGTACATCCTGGCCTTCCTCGCCGAGAACAATCGGCTGGGGCAGGCGATCACCGACCAGTACCTGACCTGACGCCATGCAAATCCGCGTCGACCATTCGACCACCTATTCCTACGAGCGACGCGCCCGGTTCATCATCCAGGTGCTGAGGCTGACCCCCCGTTCAAATGACGGTCAGCGCATCTCCGGCTGGCGTATCAGCACCGACTGCGACACCCGTCTGCACCAGAGCGAGGACGCGTTCGGCAACATCGTACACACCCTCTACACCGAGGCCCCGGTCCAGAACCTGACGGTGCGGGTGTCAGGCGAGGCGCGGACCAGCGACACCGGCGGCATCCTGAGGGGCGAGATCGAGCGCGTCCCGCCGATGGTCTTCCTGCGGCCGACCGAACTGACCCGGCCCGGACGGCTGATCAACATCTTCGCCTCGGAGTTCTTGGCCCACCCGCCGCTGGAGCGGATGCATCGGCTGATGGCCGCGATCCATTCAGCGGTCGCCTTTGAGGTCGGGGTCACCGATCCGACCCACACCGCCGAGGATATCCTCAAGCTCGGTCGCGGCGTTTGTCAGGACCACGCCCACCTGTTCATCGCCGCCGCCCGCTGCACAGGCGTTCCCGCCCGCTATGTCTCCGGCCACCTGATGCGGACCGACCGCGCCGATCAGGAAGCCGCCCACGCCTGGGCCGAAGCCTGGATCGAGGATCTGGGCTGGGTGGGGTTCGACGCGGCCAACGGAGTCTGTCCTACGGATCGCTACATCCGCGTCGCGGCTGCGCCTGACTATCTGGGGGCCGCGCCCGTCCGGGGCGCCAACTATGGCGGCTCCGGCGAGAAGATGGCGGTGAAACTGCACGTCTGGAACGCCCAGCATCAGCAACAGGCATGATGCAGACCCCGAGAATCGGCTACCCCTTACGAAGCGGGGAAGACGAGGGCGTGACGCCTCAATGACCTATTGCGTAGGGATGCTTGTGGACGACGGTCTGGCGATGATCGCCGACACGCGCACCAATGCTGGCGTCGACAATGTGTCCTCCTACAAGAAGCTGCATCTGGTGGATCGGCCGGGCGACCGCGTTCTGGCCATCGCGACCGCGGGCAACCTGTCCCTGACCCAGACGGCCCTGACCCTGGTGGCCGAAGGGATCCAGCTGCCGACCGAGGATCACGCCGAGACACTCGAAACCGCCGATTCGATGTTCCGCTGCGCCCAGCTGCTGGGCCACGCCCTGCGCGAGGTGAAGCGCGAGATGGCCCCGTCGCTTCAGGCCGACAGCCTGAACGCCTCGGCCTCCATGCTGCTCGGCGGCCAGATCGCAGGCGGCGAGCTCAAGCTCTATCTGATCTACTCCCAGGGCAACTTCATTGAGTGCGGGCCGGACACGCCCTTCCTGCAGATCGGCGAGTTCAAATACGGCAAGCCGATCCTGGACCGGGCGCTCAAGACCGACACCCCGATCGCCGAGGCGGTCAAACTGGGCCTGATCTCGTTTGATTCGACCATTCGGTCGAACATCGCCGTGGGCGGGCCGTTCGACATGATGATCACCCGGCGCGACAGCCTGGAAATGCAGGCCCGGCGCCTGGAGCGGGACGACCCCTATTTCGTCCATCTGGGCCACCTTTGGTCCGACGCGCTCGCCGCGGCTCACCGCGCCCTGCCCTCTCCCCCCTGGATGGACGGGCTCTAGGCCTTAGCGCGGCAGTTCTTCGATGCCACGGTTGGCCAGTTGGTCGGCCCGTTCGTTCAGTTCATGGCCGGCGTGACCCTTAACCCATTTCCAGGTGACCTTGTGGCGTGACCGCGCCTCATCGAGCCTGCGCCAAAGGTCTTCGTTCTTGACGGCCTTCTTGTCGGCAGTCTTCCAGCCGCGGGCCTTCCAGCCGCGGATCCATTCGGTGATGCCCTGCATCACATATTTGCTGTCGGTGACGAGCGTCACGTCCGAGGGCCCCTTAAGCGCCTCCAGCGCCATGATGGCGCCCATCAGCTCCATACGGTTGTTGGTCGTCTCGGGCTCGCCGCCCCAGAGTTCCTTTTCGTGAGGCCCTGACTGTAGGATGGCGCCCCAGCCGCCCCGGCCCGGGTTGCCCTTGCAGGCGCCGTCGGTGTGAATGATGACTTCGGGCAAGATCAGGCTTCGGACAGAACGCGCGGCAGCTTGAAGGTGACCGTCTCACGCTCACCGGAATCCTCGCTGACCTCGGTGGCGAAGCGCTTGGCGATAGCCTCGACCAGCGACTCGATCAGGGGCTCCGGAGCCGAGGCCCCGGCTGTGATTCCGACGGTCGAGACCCCCTCGAACCAGGCCCAGTCCACAGCCGAAGCATCATCGACCAAGCGCGCGGCCTTGGCGCCGGCCCTGCGTGCGACTTCCACCAGCCGCACGGAATTGGATGAGTTCGGCGAACCGACCACCAGCACCAGATCGCAGTCAGCGGCCACGCGTTTGACCGCCTCCTGGCGGTTGGTGGTGGCGTAGCAGATGTCTTCCTTGTGGGGGTCCGGCAGGCCGGGAAAGCGGCGCTTGAGAATCCCAATGATTTCAGCCGTGTCGTCCAACGACAAGGTCGTCTGGGTGACGTAGGCCAGGCTCGACGGATCGCGCGGCTGGAATACCTCGGCGTCGGCCGGCGTCTCGATCAGGGTGACGGCTCCATCGGGTAGTTGCCCCATGGTGCCTTCGACTTCCGGATGGCCTGCGTGGCCGATCAGAACAATCTGGCGTCCCGCCGAAAAGTGCCGCTCCGCCTCGACATGGACCTTGGAAACCAGCGGGCAGGTGGCGTCCAGATAGAAGAGATTGCGGTTCCGGGCCTCCGCCGGCACCGACTTGGGCACGCCGTGCGCCGAAAAGACCACCGGCCGGTCCGTCGGGCATTCGTCGAGCTCTTCCACGAACACCGCGCCCAGCGAACGCAGGCGATCCACCACGTGCCGGTTATGGACGATCTCGTGGCGCACATAGACGGGCGCCCCATACTTCTCGAGCGCGCGCTCGACGATCTGAATGGCCCGGTCGACGCCCGCGCAGAAGCCTCGCGGCGTGGCGAGGCGAACCTTGATGGAGCGACGATCAGGGGCAGGCTGGGGCACGGAGCCTAGGTAGTCCGGTGCGACCGCCGACGCTAGCCTCCCCATCGCGTTGCGGCGCCTCGGATTAGCCGCTATCACGCGCAAGCGTCGCGGCGTCGCCGTCCGGCGGTTCCGTTCGCTTGCGCAAAGTCAGGTCCTACATGCGTCGTCTGCTTCTCGGTCTGTTCGCTTCGGCGGTCGCTCTCTCCGCCTTCTCCGCGCCGGCCATGGCCCAGACGCGCGGCGACGAGCGCGAGCAGGAGTCGCGTGATCGCCGTCAGGAAGAGTTTGACTTGACGCCCGCGCCGCTGCGCGACCGTCCGAACGCCGGCCCCTGCCCCTTCGTGCGCATCCTCTACGATGCCGCCCGCTACGTTGAGTTCGAAGGCGGCCAGCAAGCCTATTCGGCCGTCGGCTACACCGGCGAGATCGAAGGCGTAGAAGCCGAGTGCGTCTATCGCGAAGCCGATCCGATCTCGATCGACATGAACATCCTGTTCCACCTCGGCCGCGGCCCGCAGGCCGACGGTGACCAGCGCACCTATCGCTACTGGGTAGCGGTGACCGAGCGGAACTCGGCGATCCTGGCCAAGCAGTATTTCGACCTGCCTGTCGACTTCAACGGCCAGGACCGGGTCTATGTGACCGAACAGATCAACAACCTGATCATCCCCCGCGCCGACATCGCGGTGTCGGGCACCAACTTCGAGGTGCTGATCGGCTTTGACGTGACGCCTGAGATGGCGACCTTCAACCGGAACGGCGCCCGTTTCCGCATCGACGCGGGACAGCCGTCCGAACAATGAGCGACCTGAAGACCCGGCTCGGCGAAGCGGTCGCGGCCGCCTTCGCCGCCGAGGACCTGCCTGCGGATCTGGCGCGTGTCTCGCCATCGGACCGGCCCGACCTCGCCGATTTCCAGTCCAACGGCGCCCTGGCCGCCGCCAAACAGGCCAAGGCCAATCCGCGTGAGCTGGCGACGCGCGTCGCCGCGCATCTGGAAGGCCGCCCGGAGATCGCCTCGGTCGAGATCGCCGGCCCTGGCTTCATCAACATCCGTGTGTCGGACACCGCCCTTGCGGAGCGGGCGTCGGCGATCGCCTCGGACCCAATGTTTGGCGCCGCGGCGGTCAGCGAGCCCCGGCGGGTCGTCATCGACTACGGCGGCCCCAATGTGGCCAAGCCGATGCACGTCGGCCACCTCCGCTCGTCGATCATTGGCGAGAGTCTGAAGCGCCTGTTCCGCTTCCGCGGCGACACAGTCTGGGGCGACGCCCACTTTGGCGACTGGGGCTTCCAGATGGGCCTGTTGATCGCGGCGCTGGAAGACGAAGGCAAGGCGGGCGACTTCCAGGGCGAGGGGCCCTTCCCGACCGAAAGCCCGGTGACGCTTGAGGATCTGGAGCGCCTCTATCCGGCCGCCGCCGCCCGCGCCAAGGAAGACACCGCCTTCCGCGACCGCGCCCGCAAGACCACGGCCGAACTGCAAGGCGGCCGCGCCGGCTATCGCGCCCTGTGGAAGCACATGCACGACGTCTCGATGGCCGCGCTCCAGCGCGACTTTGGCGCATTGGGGGTGACGTTCGACCTCTGGAAGGGCGAGGCCGACGCCGACCCGCTCATCCCGGGGATGGTTGAGACGCTGGAGACCAAGGGCCTTCTGGTCGACGACCAGGGCGCTCGCGTCGTCCACGTCGCCCGCGAGGGCGAGACCAAGTCCAAGAAGCTGGCCGACGGAACGGTCGTGACCGTACCGAGCCCCGATCCATTGCTGGTGATCTCGTCCGAAGGCTCGGCCATGTACGGCACGACCGATCTGGCGACGATCGTGGATCGCCGCAACGAACAGGATTTCGAGCTGGTCCTCTATGTCGTGGACCAGCGTCAGGCCGACCATTTCGAACAAGTCTTCCGCGCCGCCTATCTGGCCGGCTACGCCCAATACGGCCAGTTGGAACACCTCGGCTTCGGGACCATGAACGGGCCGGATGGCAAGCCCTTCAAGACCCGCGCAGGCGGCGTCCTCAAGCTCGCCGACCTGATCGAGATGACTCGCGAAAAGGCGCGCGCACGACTGCACGAAGCCGGTCTGGGCGAGAATCTGTCGGCCGAAGAGTTTGAAGACATCGCCGGCAAGGTGGCCGTGGCGGCGCTCAAGTTCGCGGACCTGTCGAACTGGCGCGGCACCAGCTACGTCTTTGATCTCGACCGCTTCACCAGCTTTGAAGGAAAGACCGGCCCGTACCTGCTGTACCAGGCCGTGCGGATCAAATCTCTGCTGCGTCGGGCCGCGGCCGAGAATGTCACGACCGACGCCATTACCATCGTCGAGCCGGCCGAGCGCGAACTGGCCCTGACCCTGGACGCCTTCGAACAGGCCGTTCAGGAGGCGTATGACCGGCGCGGCCCCAATGCCCTTGCCGAACACGCCTATCGGCTGGCCCAGGCCTTCTCGAAGTTCTACGCGGCCTGCCCGATCCTGGCGCCGGGTCATGAGGCGACGCGCGGCGCCCGACTGGCCCTGACCGAGGCGGTGCTGCGCCAGCTGGAGGCCGCGCTCGACCTCCTGGGTATCGATACACCCGATCGGATGTAGCTCAGCTTGCCTCGACCAAGGGTTGTCTGGCAGACTTCTGCAAAGTCGGAGGGATGACCATGAAAGCCTTGCTCTGCGCCGCCGCCTTCGGCGTTGCCGCACTCGCCGCCTTGCCGGCTCAGGCTCAAATCCGGGTTTGTGAGTCTACCCTGCGCGGCCCCGCCGGCGAGCATACGGTCCACCTCGAACTCGAAAACGGGCAGGTGGTCTATGGCGACGCCATCTGGGCGCCGCCGCGCCAGAACGCCCGGGCCAATGTGGAATTTCCGCGGATCGAACTGAACTACGGGATCACCGACTTTCAGACGGGCGCCCGGACCTCGCTGCGCTACATCACTGTCATCCATGCGGTGCGCATGACGTCGACACGGGCCTCATCAGCCGAGGTGACCTTTGCGCCCTATACCCAGGATGGCGAACGCCGGGACTGGCCCTTCTTCGCCGCGGCTCGCGACGCCGAAAACCGCGGCATGCGAAATTCCAGCGCCATCGCAGGCACGGTCCACTTCACCTCCCCGGCCGCCCTCGAGATGGCCATGACGGCCCCTCAACTCGAGACATCGGTGGTGACGGACCAGAACGAAAATCTGGCTTCTGGTGTCTTTCTGATGGTGCACCGGCCGGCGCTCGGCCAGTTGTTCGATCACGTGTTCCAGCAGGCGCTGACCATGTCCCGAAATCCCGGCCGCGACTGCCGCAGCCTGCGCCACGACGAGCGGGCGCGCTCAGGCCGCTAGCCGCCGAACTCGGGACTCCGGTTCTGCGAGACACAGCGCTAGAGTGCGGTCATGACCGACCTCGCCTCCTACATCGCCGGCCTGCCCAAGGCTGAACTGCACCTGCACATCGAGGGCTCGCTAGAGCCGGAGCAGATGTTCGAGTTCGCCCAGCGCAACAAGGTGGCGATCCCGTTCGACAGCGTGGAAGCCGTGCGCGCCGCCTACGACTTCTCGAACCTGCAGGACTTCCTGGACATCTACTACGCCGGGGCCAACGTCCTGCAGACCGAGCAGGACTTCCATGACATGGCGCTGGCCTATTTTCGGCGTGCGGCGGCCGACAATGTCCGCCACGCGGAGATCTTCTTCGACCCGCAAACTCACACAGACCGGGGCCTGCCCTTCTCGATCGCGGCCGACGGCCTTCTGGCCGGCATGAAGACGGCCGAGCAGGAGTTGGGCGTCACCTCAAAGCTGATCCTGTGCTTCCTGCGCCATCTGGATGAAGAGGCGGCGTTCGAGACCCTGAAGGCGTCCGAGCGCTGGCTCGACCGGATCGTTGGAGTCGGTCTGGATTCCTCAGAGGTCGGCCACCCGCCCTCGAAGTTCCAGCGTGTCTTCGCCCGCGCTCGCGACATGGGCCTCAAGCTCTGCGCTCATGCCGGCGAGGAAGGCCCGCCTGAGTATGTCCATGAGGCGCTCGACCTGCTGCATATCGACCGCATGGATCACGGCAACCGCTCGATGGAGGACGAGGGCCTGATCAGACGGCTCGCAGACGAGCAAATGACCCTGACGGTCTGCCCCCTGTCGAACCTGAAGCTTTGCGTTGTCCATGACCTGAAGGACCACCCTGTCCCCGAGATGCTGCGCCGGGGACTGCATGTGACGTTGAACTCGGACGATCCCGCCTATTTCGGCGGGTATGTGAACCAGAACTACGTCGAACTGGCCAAGGCCGTCGGCCTGACTCAGGAGCAGGTCACCCGGATCGCGCGAAACAGCTTTGAGGGCAGCTTCCTTACCCAGGACGAGAAGGACGTCAGGCTAGCCGAGCTCAACGCCTACGCCGCCTGACTAGAGCTCCGGCCAGAGATCCACGACCTTGCCGTCGGGGGTTCGTGGCGTCCATCGGCGTTCGCGCATGTGCGGTGAGGCGTCGGCGGGATGGCGGCGCCGCATTCGGATGACATGGTGCAGGGTGTCGGCCAGCTCCAAGACCTGATCGTCGCTGAGCCGGTGCATGAAGGCGAGCAGGCAGACCTCGAGCCGGGCGAAGGTCTCGGGGGTCAGGCCAGCGGAAAAATCGACAGGTATGCGGGTCATGGCGTCCAGCCGCGCCGATCGCGCGGGCGGCTCGCTATACGCCTGTTGCCGCTAATCGCCCTGTGGAAGGGGGCTGGTTTCTGTGGAGACGGCGTGCGACCTCAGGCCGCGGCCACCTGATCGACCTCGTTTGCGGAGCCCAGAACGATCGGGATCCGCTGATGGAGCTGGGCCGGTTCGACGTCGAGAATGCGCTGAACGCCGTCGGTCGTGGCCTTGCCGCCGGCCTGTTCGACCAGCAGGGCCATCGGATTGCCCTCGTACATGAGGCGCAGCTTGCCCGGCTTGTTCGGCTCGCGCTTGTCCCACGGATAGAGGAAGACGCCGCCGCGCATCAGGACGCGGTGGACGTCGGCGACCATCGCTGCGACCCAGCGCATGTTGAAGTTCTTGGCGCGCGGCCCCTCGACACCCGCCAGGCAGCCATCGATGTAGCGCTGCACGCCCTCGGCCCAGTGGCGGCGGTTCGACATGTTGATGGCGAACTCCTTGGTGTCCGCCGGGATCGTCACCGCGTCATGGGTCAGGAGCCACTGGCCGTCACCAGCCAGGGTAAAGCCGACCACGCCCGAGCCCACCGTGAGCACCAGCATCGTCTGGGCGCCATAGAGGACATAGCCGGAAGCCAGCTGGTTCCTGCCCGGCTGGAGGAAGTCCGCCTCGGTCGGCGAAGCGTTCGGCGACTTCAGGACAGAGAAAATCGTCCCGACCGGCGCATTGATGTCGATGTTGGACGAGCCGTCGAGCGGATCGAACAGAACCAGCCACTCCCCTTTCGAATTCGACGCCGGCTGAACCGTATCCATCTCCTCGGAAGCCACGCCGGCCACGATCGGGCAAGCCATCAGGGCATCGGTCAGCATGTCATTGGTGATGACATCGAGCTTCTTCTGCTCTTCATCCTGGACGTTCACAGCACCGGCCGCGCCGAGCACGCCGGCCAGGGCGCCGCCCGCCACGACGTCCGAAATCTCCGCACAGGTGCGGCTGATCACTGTCAGCACCTCGACCAGGCCTTCCGAGGCGGAAGAGGCGCTTAGCCAGGCGTCGAGGGGTTGCGGCTGGGCTGTCATGGGCTGTGTCCTGACCCGTCTGGTGATTTCCGGTCTGTCTAGGCGCTGGATGGTCGCCGCGACAAGGGGTTGCGCTTGACTCCGGGCCTGAGTCGGGTGCTTTGGAGCCGCTCTCGCGGGAGAGACCGGCGGTCCAGATGGATGCAGCCGGAGCCGAAGGCGCAACCGCCCCGGAAACGCTCAGGCAAAAGGACCGCGAGGCACGATCGGACGCTGGAAAGTCGCCATTTGGCGCGCCGAAGGAGCAAGGCGGTAACTCGCCGGAATCTCTCAGGCTTCAGGACAGCGGGGGCGCTTCAGACGGGGGTTTCCCGTCTCCTTGGCGACCGCGAGACTCTGAATGGCCGACGAAACGCTCAAGACCACCCCGCTTAACGCCAACCACCGGGCGCGCGGCGCGCGCATGGTCGGCTTCGGCGGTTATGACATGCCCGTTCAGTACGAGGGCGTGCTGGCCGAGCATCGCTGGACGCGCGAGCACGCTGGCCTCTTTGACGTCTCCCATATGGGGCAGTGCAAGATCACCGGCGCAGACGCCATCGCCCAGTTCGAGCGTTTCGTGCCCGGCGACTACGCCGTGCTAAAAGAAGGTCGGCAGAAGTATTCCCTGCTGCTGAACACCAATGGCGGCATCATAGATGACCTGATGGCAGGCAAGCCGGATCACGATGGCCTGTTCGTCGTCGTCAACGCCGGAAACAAGGATGAGGACTTCGCCTTCTGGTCCGCGAACCTCGAAGGCGACGCCACGCTCAAGGTACTGGATGACCGCGCCCTAATCGCCATCCAGGGCCCCGAGGCCGCCGAGGTCATGGCCGCGCACGAGCCGCTGCTGGCCGAGTTCGGCTTCATGGATTGCGCCCGTGTGATGCTGTTCGGCGTTGACTGCTACGTCTCGCGCTCGGGCTATACGGGCGAGGACGGCTACGAAATCTCGGTCCCGTCCGACCAGGCGAACCGCATCTGGGACACCATCCTCGAGGACGCCCGCGTCAAGCCGATTGGCCTGGGCGCGCGCGACAGCCTGCGCCTGGAAGCCGGCCTGCCGCTGCACGGCCACGACATCGACCCGGGCACGTCGCCGGTCGAGGGCGCCCTGAGCTTCGCCCTGTCGAAGTCGCGCAAAGAAGCCGCCAACTTCAACGGCGCCGAGCGCGTGCTCAGGGAACTGGCCGGCGGCCCGTCTCGCGTCCGTGTCGGCCTGATCGTCAAGGAAGGCGCACCGGCCCGCGAAGGCGCAGAGATCGCCGACGCCGACGGGAACGTCATCGGCAAGGTCACTTCGGGCGGGCCCTCGCCCACGCTCGGCAAGAACATCGCCATGGGCTACGTGCCTCCGGCGTTCTCGGAACTCGGCACGGAGCTGAAGGTCATCGTCCGCGGCAAGGCCTCGCCTGCCGAGGTCGTGGCCATGCCCTTCGTCGCTCAACGCTACTACCGCAAACCCAAGGCCTGAGAGGGGCAGTCATGAAGTTCACCAAGGATCACGAGTGGGTCAGCCTCGACGGCGACGTGGCCACCGTCGGCATCACCCAGCACGCCGCTGAGGCGCTCGGTGACGTCGTGTTCGTCGAGACGCCGGAAGCTGGCAAGACCGTAAGCCAGGGCGACAGCTTCGCCGTGGTCGAAAGCGTCAAGGCCGCCTCGGACGTCTATGCACCGGTCTCGGGCGAGGTCGTGGAAGGCAACGCCGCCCTGGCCACCACGCCGGAAACCGTCAACGCCGACCCGCAGGGTGACGGCTGGTTCGCCAAGATCAAGGTTTCGGACACCTCGCAGCTCGACGCCCTGATGGATCAGGCCGCCTACGACGCCTTCCTCAAGACGCTCTGAGGCCCGGTGCTCCAGGTCTTCCTGCACAACTCCATGACGACGCCCAGCCCGCCGGCCTACGGCGAGGAACTCCGGGCGGCGCTTGCGGACGTGCAGGCCGAAGACCTGGAAGACATCGGCTGGTTCCGTCTTTCGGATGGCGAGGAGATCCAGGTCCTGACCGAGGCCGACGACGACATCTGTCTGATCGAGTACGACCGGATGACCGACGCCGTCGCCGAGGTGATCTTCCAGATCATGCGACGAACGACGTCCCTGGTCTTTCTGCCGGGCGCCTACGCCTTTCGGGTCGCGGGATCAGCGGCGGAGCCGATCCCCGACTTCGCCCTGGCCTTCGAGGCGATGGGGATCGGGCAGTTCGCCAACTCCGAAGACCTGCGTGACTTCTTCGCGGCCGCTGGGGCGGAAGCGCCGCCTGTCGAACCCATCGCGCCGGCCGTGGGACCGCGCTTCGAGCGCAGCTTCGGCCAGCGGATTTCCGATATGCTGTTTGGGAGACCGGGATGAGCCACATCTACACCGCCACCATCGCCTGGTCCTCGGACGCCGAGAGCCACCGTTCGGGCCGCTACAGCCGCGCCCACGCGTGGCGCTTCGACGGCGGTGCGGTCGTGCCCGCCTCTTCGGCGCCGCCGGTTCCCGGCTCGGATCCGGCCGCGGTCGATCCGGAAGAGGCGCTGGTGGCAGCGGTCTCGTCCTGCCACATGCTCTTCTTCCTCGCCTTCGCCCGACAGAAGGGCCTTGTCGTCACGGCCTACGAGGACGAGGCCGAGGGCGTCATGACGCCCAATGAGGCCGGCAAGCTCTACATCTCCACCGTCACCCTTCGCCCCCGACTGACCATCGAGGGCGAGGCGGACCCCGCCGTCATCGCCGAGTGCCACCACCGGGCGCACGACGAATGTTACATCGCCCACTCCATCAAGGCCGACGTCCGCGTCGAGCCGCGCTGACCCTCCCCCAGGAAACGCCATGCGCTATCTTCCCCTGAGTTCCGACGACCGTACGGCGATGCTCGCCGCCATCGGCGCCAATTCGATCGACGACCTGTTCGTGGATGTGCCCCAGGCCGCCCGACGTGACGGCTTCGTCGACCTGCCGCGCGTGGCCGGCGAGCTGGAGGTCGAGCGCGCGCTCGGCGCCATGGCCGCCCGCAACGCGACGGCCGGATCAGTCCCGTTCTTCTGCGGTGCGGGCGCCTATAAGCACCATGTGCCGGCGACCGTGGATCACATCATCCAGCGGTCCGAGTTCCTGACCAGTTACACGCCCTATCAGCCGGAAATCGCCCAGGGGACGCTGCAGTACCTCTACGAATTCCAGACCCAGGTCGCGGCCCTGACCGGCATGGAGGTCGCCAACGCCTCGCTCTATGACGGCTCCACCGCCATGGCCGAAGGCGTGCTGATGGCCACGCGCGCAACGCGCCGTAACAAGGCGGTGATCTCGGGCGGCGTGCACCCGCACTATGTCGCCGCGACCGAGACCGTGGTTCACGCCGTCGGTGTCGAGACCGAGGCGCTGCCGGCCGCCGTCGACGCCGAGGCCGATGTGATTGGCCGGATCGGACCGGACACGGCCTGTGTGGTCGTCCAGACCCCCAATGTCTTCGGCACCGCGACCGATGTGACGAAGATCGCCGAGGCCGCTCACGCCGCCGGCGCCCTGCTGATCGTGGTGGTGACCGAGGCAGTCTCGATGGGGCTGCTCAAGTCTCCCGGCGAAATGGGCGCTGACATCGTCGCGGCAGAGGGGCAGTCGATCGGCAACGCCCTGAACTTCGGCGGCCCCTACGTCGGCCTATTCGCCACGCGCGACAAGCTGATCCGCCAGATGCCCGGCCGCCTGACCGGCGAGACCGTCGACGCCGACGGCGAGCGCGGGTTCGTGCTGACCCTGTCGACACGCGAGCAGCACATCCGCCGCGACAAGGCGACGTCGAACATCTGCACCAACTCCGGCCTGTGCACCCTCGCCTTCACCATCCACATGAGCCTGTTGGGCGAGGCGGGCCTGAAACGTCTGGCCCTGCTGAACCATGAGAAGGCCGTGGTCACGCGCGATGCTCTTGCAGCGATCCCGGGCGTCGAGATTCTGACGCCGCGCTTCTTCAATGAATTCGCGGTCAAGCTGCCCAAGGATGCGGCGCAGGTTGTCCAGACCCTGGCGGACCATCACATCCTGGCCGGCGTCCCCTACAGCCGCCTGGCGCCGAACGCCGGCATGGACGACGTCCTGCTGGTCGCCGCGACCGAAACCACCCTCGATGCCGACATCCAGATCCTGGCGAAGACCCTCGCCAAGGTCCTGGCGAACTAAGGACCGCGACGATGAGCACCATGAACACCGTCGGCCGTCCGACCACCCCGAACGAAGTCGCCTCCAAACCCGCCACCCTGACCGGTGGCCGGGGCCTGCTGCAGAACGAGCCGCTGATCTTCGAAGGCGACGGCTGGGGCCGCACCGGAGTCGATCTGCCCGAGCCTAAGGGTTCGGCCTCCGATCTCGGCGATCTGGTTCGCGCCGACCCGATCGGCCTGCCGGGCCTGTCGGAGCCTGAGGCCATGCGTCACTACGTTCGCCTGTCCCAGAAGAACCATGCCATCGACCTGGCCATCTATCCGCTGGGCTCGTGCACGATGAAGCACAACCCGCGCCTGAATGAGAAGATGGCGCGCCTGCCCGGCTTCTCGGACATCCACCCGCTTCAGCCCCAGTCGACCGTCCAGGGTGCCCTCGAGCTGATGGACAGCCTGGCCCACTGGCTGACGACCCTCACCGGCATGCCGGCGGTGGCGCTCTCGCCCAAGGCCGGCGCCCACGGCGAGCTCTGCGGCCTGATGGCCATCCGCGCCGCCCACCGCGCCGCCGGTCACGGCCTGCGCTCCGACAAGCCGCGCAACAAGGTGCTGGTCCCGACCTCGGCCCACGGCACCAATCCGGCCACGGCTGCCTTCGTCGGCTATCAGGTCGTCGAAATCGCCCAGACCGATGACGGCCGCGTCGACATCAAGGATCTGGAGGCCAAACTGGGCGACGACGTCGCCGCCATCATGGTCACCAACCCCAACACCTGCGGCCTGTTCGAGCGCGACATTCTGGAAATCAGCCGCCTGACCCATGAGGCCGGGGCCTACTTCTATTGTGACGGCGCCAACTTCAACGCCATCGTCGGTCGTGTGCGCCCGGGCGACCTGGGCGTCGACGCCATGCACATCAACCTGCACAAGACCTTCTCGACGCCGCACGGCGGCGGGCCGGGCGCGGGTCCGGTCGTGCTGTCGGAGGCGCTCGCCCCCTTCGCTCCGGCTCCCTGGGTCGTGAACACCGGTGACGGCTTCAAGCTGATCGAACGCGAGGAAGACGAGGCCGAGCAGGCCTTCGGCCGCCTCTGCGCCTTCCAGGGTCAGATGGGCATGTATGTCCGCGCCCTCAGCTACATGATGAGCCACGGCTCCGACGGACTGCGTCAGGTCGCCGAAGATGCGGTGCTGAACGCCAACTACATCAAGGCTCGCCTGTCCGACGTGATGTCGGCCGCCTTCCCCGAAGGGCCGTGCATGCACGAGGCCCTGTTCGACGACGAATGGCTCAAGGGCACGGACATCACCACGCTCGACTTCGCCAAGGCGATGATCGACGAGGGCTTCCATCCGATGACCATGTATTTCCCGCTGGTCGTCCATGGGGCCATGCTGATCGAGCCGACGGAGACCGAGTCCAAGTACGAGCTCGACCGCTTCATCGAGGCGATGCGGGCGCTGGCGACGGCGGCCAAGGCCGGCGACGTCGACCGCTTCAAGGGCGCCCCGTTCCACGCGCCTATGCGGCGCCTGGACGAGACCCGCGCCGCGCGTCAGCCGCGCCTGCGCTGGACGGCGCCGGAAGGCTCCAACCTGGCTGCCGAATAGCCGGCATAGAAGAAGGGGCCCGCCGCCGAAGCTGCGAGCCCCTTCAGGCTTCCTCCCAGAAGCGTCCTGC
>JAEYWU010000005.1 GCA_023428785.1 Pseudomonadota bacterium | reverse complement strand
GCCGTCCAGTGGCTGACGGGCCGCGCCGGCCGCGCCGACTGGACCGACCGCGCTGTCCGAGGGCTGGGAAAACTCTTCTGGATGAAACCCTTCGAGCCGAAACTCTACGGCCTGGCGGAGCTGAGACGCGCCCAGCGGTCAACCTGATCGCGGCCCAGTGCCAGCTTCACCGCCACCATCGTAAACAGCACCCAGCGCATGTCGTGCCACGTCAGGGTGATGCTCTCGGTCAGCATGGCGATCGAATAGGCGGCCGCGAACGGCAGCGCGACCCACGCCCCCTGCCCGCCCGCGAACGTGGTCCAGATGGTCCGGAACCAAGTCTCGATGAACCACAGGCCAAAGGCGATCACGCCCAGGAAGCCGACGTTGATCCAGATCTCCATCCAGCCGTTGTGCGCGTGCCCGGCCCGGAAGTTGGCGTAGTAGGTGATCCAGGCGAGGGGATCGAACGGGCTCTCCCCGTCCCAGATCGCGCCGTAACCGAAGCCCGTCCAGGCGTGGCCCTCCATGACCCGGATGATGCCTTCCCAGATCTCCGTCCGGCCGGTCAGGGTCGCGTCCTTGCCCAGAAACTCGAACACCGCGTCGGCCGCGAAGATGCCGATGGCGACCGCCAACATCACGCCGACCACCGCCGTCCAGGCCATGGCCACGCCCATCGCCGGCCCGCGACGCACCAGCCAGACGAACGCCAGACACCCCAGCGTCAGGGCCAGCACCACCAGCGCCGTCTTGGATGTAGAGGCCCCGACCAGTAGGACACAGAGCCCCGACATGCCCGCCCATAGCCATCGCCGCTGCGGCACGAGCACCGCCGCCGCCGCGCAGAAGCCCAGCCCCACCGTCATGTTGCCGCCAAGGTTGTTCTTCTCGAGCCACAGCCCGCGCCAGGCGCCGGGAAACAGTTCCGACATCCGACCCCAGTCCGGCTTGACGATCGCCACGATCACCGAAGCAACCGCCAGGATAGAGAAGGCCGTGGCGCACACCTCGGCCAGCGTCGGCCAGCGGAACCGGGCCGCCAGCACCACTCCGCCCATGACCGTGAACCCCAGCGCCACGAAGCGCCGAACGGTCGCCGAAGGATCGACCGACCAGAACCACGACGCGGCCGTCAGCATCAGCAGCATCACCAGCAACGGTGATCGCGCCAGGCCCTCGATCGTCCGCGGCAGGGCCGTCAGCGCCAGCACCAGGCTCGCCGCATAGGCCGGGAAATAGATCAGCCGGATCAGGGGGCCTTCCGCTGTCGCATCCCCATAGTTGATCAGCGGCGCCAGCCAGGCCTGGGAATAGATCAGCAGCAGAAAGACGCCGCAGCCGAACGCCAGCGCGTCGAGGGCCGTCGGACGCGCCGCCTCGGCCCGCCGGGCCTCGTGCAGCGGCCAGGCGGCCGTAGTCATCCCATCACCCTGCGCAGGAAGGTCGGCGGCTCGACTTCGGCGCGGTTGAAGACCAGCCCCGCACAGCGCGCGCCGGCCCGCTGGAGCTCATCCTTCAGCGCCGCCCCGGCCGAGGCGTCCGCGCCCTCGGCGGCGACCACCAGCACCACCGCGTCCGCGAACGGCGCCAGCGTCAGGCCGAAGTCGGTCCGGTCCGCCGCAGGGGCGTCTATGATCACCAGCTCGGCGTGGCGGCGCATGGCGTCCCAATAGGCTCCGCGCGGCATGGCCAGCGCCCTCTGCCCCGCGCCCAGGGCGTCGCCCCGGAAAGACGTCACCCACAGCCGGCGCCCCAGGCACGGCCGCGCCGACAGAAGCCGCGCATCGCCGATCTGGCGTCCATCGCGGCCTCTCAACGGCGGCTGGATCGTGAAGAAGGCCGAGCCGTTCGGCGCAGCCGCCGCCGGCTTGCCCAGCGCACCGTAGCGTTCAACGTCATGCGCGACCTCGGCCTGCTGGGTCTGGGTCGAAAGGTCCGCATCGACCAGCCAGACCGGCTTGTTGGCCCGCACGGCCGACAGGCGAGCAAACTCGCGCGCCACTGTCGAAACGCCCTCGCCGGACGTCGCCGCCATAAACTGGATGACCCGTCCGCGGTCGGGGCGCCCGGGACCGAGCGCCGCCCACAGGGCGGCCATCTCGTGCGTCAGGTCCACCATGGTCGAATCACAATCCGCGCGCCGTTCCGGCGGGAAGCTAACACGGACACCGGCTAGCGCCCCTTGGACGGTGCGACCGCCAGCACCGGCAGGTCGAGGGTCCGCCCGGCCGAGCCCGCGGTGACGAAGCGCCGGCCCAGAAACACACGCAGCAGCCCGGCGCACAGCGCGGTGAAGGCCGCGAACAGAAAGGCTAGGATCAGGACCGGCTTTCTCAGGCTGGAAGGACGATCCGGCGGATTGGCGGCGGCGATGATGCGGATGCTGTCCGCCCCGCCGCGCGCCAGTTCGGCCGAGGCGCGCGACTGGGCCTGACGCGCGGTGAAGTCGCGATAGGTGCTAGAGAGCACCTCTCGTTCGGCCGCCAGAGCGCCATTGCGGCTCTCCAGCTCGACCAGTCGCGTCTGACGATCCTGCAGATCGCTCAACTGCCGGCTCAGGACAGCATGGCGCGCCGCCAGCGAGTCCCGCTCGGCCTGGGTGCGCACTCGTTCCATCTCCAGGTCCTGCCAGACCGGATTGGGACCCTGGCGCTGGGCGGTCACGCCGGTGCCGTCGCCTGATCTTACAAAGGCCTCCAGCTGGGCGATGCGGGCATCGACGTCGCGCACCGGCTGGGCGTCGGCCTGGTAGCGCGACAGCAGGGTCTCGCGCTCGGCCCGCGCGGTCAGCAGCTGGTCGTGCACCGACAGGTTCAGGTCCTGTTGCAGGGTGATCTCGGCCGGGATGGCGGCCATCTCGGCCCGCAGGGTCGCGAGCCGTCCGTCCGCCTGTCGCAGTTGCGCCTCGATCGAAAGACGCTCGGCGAAGATGGTCTGGTAGCTGCCGCCCACCGCTTCGCGGGTGACGCCGTAGTCGCCGATGTCGTTCTCGTCCAGGAACTGCTCATAGGCGCGGTCGGCGTCGTTCAACTGCTGTTCGATAGAATCCCGCTGCTCGGCCAGCAGCGGCGTGGTCGTGTCGCGGAACACCTCGCGGCGATAGTCCATATAGGTGGCCACGATCTGGTTCAGGATGGCCGCGGCGGTCTGGGCGTCGTCATGTTTGTACGACAGCTGAACCACGCCCGTATCCGGCGCTGTCGCGACTTCCAGCCCCCGGCCCAGTGCGATCACCGCATCGGCCTCGCGCTCCTCGGGCGTGCCGCTGGCGTGGGCGCCCAGGATCGCCTCAGAGCCCATCTCGCGCACAACCCGCTGATGCAGATCGCTGCTGGTCAGGATCGCCGCCTCGGCCTGGACCACATCGGTCATCTCGGGGATGGCGCCGCGCGCGGCGTCTCCGGCCCGGGGTTCATAAACATAGTCCTGCGACAGCTGGACCAGCAGGCTGGAATAGGCCGTGTAGGATTTCGGCAGCAGCAACGCCCCCACCGCACCAAGTGCGAACAGCACTGCGAACACGATCACGACCAGAAGCCGCTCGCGCCACATCAGGGTGACGACATCATCCCAGCCATGGCGCGGCCGCGAGGACCAGGTCAGCCTGGCCCCGTCCCCCTCAAATCCGCCGGATTGGCCTCTGGAAGGCATGGATCGCCCGACTCGCCACCATGGTTAACGCAACCCACCTTTGGGGCCCGGACGTTAACTGCTGGTTACGGTTTGGGGTTAAGGCTCAACGCTGTTCAACGACTCGTCGAAAGCCATGAATTTCAGCCGCCGCACACTGCTGGGCGTCATCGCCGGATCGGCCTTCACCGCGGCCTGCGGCGGGGGCGGCTATTCGCCCTATCCCTTACCCGGCATCGGCCGCCCCGGCGGCCCCCAGGGCGGCGGCTCGCGCGGCTTCGCCGACATCGGATTCTCGGACTGGTCCGACGACGAGCCGGAATATCTGCTCTACCCCGGCGACCAGATCGATGTGCGCACCCCGACCGCGCCGGAGCTGAACCAGCAGCTGACCGTCGGGCCCGATGGCCGCATCGCCATGCCCCTCATCGGCCAGGTCATGGCAGCCGACCGCAGCCTGGCCGAGCTCGAATGGGATCTGGTCCAGGCCTATACGCCGGTGCTGCGCCGTCCCGAGGTCGAGGTGGTGCTGCGCCAGGCCGGGCCGCTCAAGGTCTGGGTCGACGGCGAGGTCCGCAATCCCGGCGTCTATGACATGCCCGGCGACATCGACGCCTATCAGGCCATCATCATGGCCGGCGGCTTCCTCGTCTCGGGCCGGCGCAACGAGGTCGGCCTGATCCGGCGCGGTCCGGGCGGCCGGCGCATGATGCGTTCGATCGACCTGTCGCGCGACGATATGGAGCACGTGGCGCTGCGCCGCATGGATGTCGTCTATGTGCCGCGTACCACCCTGGCCGAGGTCGCGGTCTTCTTCAGCCAGATCCGCGACGCCCTTCCGATCGGTTTCAACTACACGATCAACGGCCAGTATCAGCAGTTCTGACGCGCGGCATACGCCGCACGCCGATATGCAAAATCGGCCGCGTTCCTGATCCGTCTACGGAAATCACGCACGTCCACAGGACGGCCCATTTCGCTCACAGGCTAGAGAACGTCCGCGATTGTCGTTGCGGCGCGGCATGGTCCAAACCGTTAACGCTCATGACCCCCCTAGCCCTTGCCCCCATCCCGTCCTCTTCCGACCCGGATGTCGCCTCGCTGCCGCACAACCTGGAGGCCGAGCAGGCCGTCCTGGGCGCGCTGCTGTTCGACAACCAGGTCTCGGAGCGTCTCAGCGACAAGCTCTCGGGCAAGCATTTCTTCGAGCCGTTCCACCAGCGGCTGTTCGAGGCGATCGAGGATCATATCCGTCAGGGCTTGCTGGCCGACCCCAACATCCTGGTCGAGCGTTTTCGCCGCGACCCGGCCTTCGAGGAACTGGGCGGCATCCGCTACCTGGCCGACCTGGTCGACCGCGCCCCGCCCGGCGCCTACGCCCAGGACTACGCCCGGATCGTCTACGACCTGGCCCTGCGCCGCGACCTGATCCGTATCGGCGGAGACATCGTCAAGGACGCGCCGAATCCCGAACGCGAAGCCCGTGACCAGATCGAACTGGCCGAGCAGTCGCTCTACACCTTGGCTGAGACCGGGGCGACATCCACAGGTTTTGTGCCGTTTTCCAACGCCTTGTCAGGCGCCGTTGACATGGCGGCTGAGGCATTCCACCGCGACGGCGGCTTGGCGGGCCTGTCCACCGGACTGGTGGATCTGGACCAGAAGCTCGGCGGCCTGCACCCCTCGGACCTGCTGATCCTCGCTGGCCGTCCTTCAATGGGCAAGACGGCGCTGGCGACCAACATAGCCTTCAATGTCGCCCGCAACTATCGCTGGGAACCGACACCGGACGGTGGGCGCAAGACCGTCTCCGGCGGCGTCGTCGCCTTCTACTCGCTGGAAATGAGCGCCGAACAGCTTGCCATGCGTATCCTGGCCGACGCCTCGGGAGTCTCGTCGGACAAGCTGCGCAAGGGCGAGATCGCCGCCTCGGAGTTCGGCCGCGTTCGCGACGCCGCCATCGAGATCGGCGAGAGCCCGCTGTTCATCGACGCCACCGGCGGCCTGCCCATCGGCAAGCTCGCGGCCCGCGCCCGACGCCTCAAGCGCGCCCAGCAGGGGCTGGACCTGATCGTGGTCGACTACCTACAGTTGGCCACGGCCGTCGGTGACGGGAAGCGCGACATGAACCGGGTGCAGGAGGTCTCCGAGATCACCCAGACGCTCAAGGCGCTCGCGAAGGAACTGAGCGTGCCGATCATCGCCCTGTCGCAGCTCTCGCGTCAGGTCGAGAACCGCGAGGACAAGCGGCCCCAGCTCTCGGACCTGCGCGAATCCGGCTCGATCGAACAGGACGCCGACTGCGTCATGTTCGTCTACCGCGAGGAGTATTACCTCGGCCGCGCCGAGCCGCGCGAAGGCACCGAGGATCACCTCAAGTGGCAACAGGACATGGACGAGGTGCGCGGCAAGGCCGAGGTCATCATCGGCAAGCAGCGTCACGGCCCGATCGGAACAGTGAAGGTATCGTTCGACGCCAACACCACCCGCTTCGGCAACCTTGCCCAGCCTGGCCGCTACGACCCGCGCTAGAGACGTCCGCCAATCGGCTGACGCCCGCTCTACGGGCGGCAGGGCCTTAGAATCCGTTCGAGATTCACCGATTTGGCTATCAGTTCGTCCTCATCCGGTCGGTGCGGGCCATGCTGGCGAGATGCCTTGCCCCTGCCAGACAATCGCCGCTCCACCCGCACGAGGTGGACGAGGTGGACGAGGTGGACGGTGTTTTTCCGTCCGGACGTCTTTGGCCCCGACGGCTGATTTTGTGGTGACGGAGACCTCGTCGTGGTTCCCACTCATTAAGCTTTACGGCCCATTCTCAGACCGACTTCGTGGAGTTCCGCGCGTATGCCCATGCCCGTCGAGGTTCTGGAAGCCGCCCTCAGGGCCGCCTTTCCGGACGCCGAGATCCAGATCGACGACCTCGCCGGCGACGGCGATCACTATCGCGCGCGGATCGCTTCGGACGCCTTCAAGGGCCTGCCGCGCGTGCGCCAGCATCAGCTCGTCTACGCCGCTCTCGGCGGCCGGATGGGCGGAGAGCTCCACGCCCTGGCCCTTGAAACCCGTCCCCTGAGCGAGAGCTGATCATGCGCTACCGCCCCTTTGGCCGTTCCGGAAAATCCGCCTCCGCCGTCACCCTCAATCTGAGCGACCGCACCGTGGGCCGGGGCCGTAACGGCGGCATCGCCCTGGTCACCGAGGCCATGGAGCACGGGATCAACGCCTTCCACCTCGAGACGCCGGATCCGGTGCTGGGCGAACTGGTCGGCGCCGCCATCGCCCCCGTCGACCGCCGCCTCCTCTTCGTGGCCATGCGCGTCGGCTCGCGCCGTGAGCGCAGCCAGCGCGTTCGTGATTTCACCCCTGCCAGCGTCACCGCGGCCGTTGACCAGCTCCTGGCCGCCGCGCGGCTCGACTATCTCGATATGGTCATCCTCGACGAGCCCGGCGCGGACGAACTGTCCCAGGCGACCCTGTCGGCTCTCAAGGCCCAGCGCGCCGCCGGTCGCATCCAGATGCTCGGCATCGCTGGTGGTGAAGAGGTCATGGACGCCTATGTCTCGACCAACGCCTTCGACGTCCTGACGACGCCCTTCAACGTCAACTCCGACTGGGCCACCCGCAACCGCGTCCGCGCCGCCGTCGAACGCGACATGGCGGTCATGGCCTATGACTATTTCCCCAAAAGCCTGTCGACACCCAAGAAGGTCGAGGCGGAAAGCCAGCCGAAGAAGGGCCTTTTCGGCTGGGGCGGCGGCGCGCCGAAGCAGGATCCCGTCTTCAAAGGCGTGGGCACCTTCGCCTTTCTTCACCAGACGCCGAACTGGGGCCCGGAAGAAATCTGCCTTTCCTACGCCCTGTCCGAGCCGACCCTGGCCAGCGTGATCATCGACACTGCCGATTCCGGCGAACTGGCGCGCCTGGCCGGCGTGCCTGATCGCGACATGCCTCCGGGCATGCCGGCCCAGATCGAGATGGCCCGCGTGAACCAGGCCGCGGCCAAGTCGGCTTGACCCGGCGGGGCGCGGCGCCTAGCTGAGAGCCATCGAACAAAGGCTCCTCCCGTGACCGACGCCCAGACCCAAGATCCCGTCCACGCCTTCATCGGCCAAACCATCGCCGAAAATCCGGTGGTGCTTTTCATGAAGGGCAATCCCGACGCCCCGCGCTGCGGCTTCTCGGGCCTCGTCGTCCAGGTGTTGGACCACCTCAGCGTGCCCTTCATCGGCGTCGACGTCCTTCAGGACGAGGCTCTGCGCGAAGGCATCAAGTCGTTCTCCGACTGGCCGACCATTCCCCAGCTCTATGTGAAGGGCGAGTTCGTGGGCGGTGCCGACATCGTCAAAGAGATGTTCCAGTCCGGCGAACTGAAGGCCCTGATGGACGAAAAGGGCGTCGAGCCGGCGTGAGACGCCCGCTCGAGCCGCGCGACGACCGCGAGGTCTTCGTCGTTCCCCTGAGCGTCACCGACGCCGACATCGACGAGAATGGCCACGTCAATAATGTGGTCTATGTCCGCTGGCTCCAGGACGTGGGCACAGCTCACTGGATGGCCCGCTTCGACGCCGACACCCGCGGCAAGTGGTCCTGGGTCGCCTCGCGCCACGAGGTTGACTATTTTCGGGCCCTTCCGCCGAGCTCCAGCCCAGTCGCCCGAACCTGGGTCGGCGATCCGCAAGGCGCTCGCTTCAACCGCTACGTCCGTATCGAGAACGAGGACGGGCAGCTCTGCGCCCAAGGCGTCTCCGAATGGGTTCTGGTCGACCAGCAGACCATGCGGCCCAGCCGGATTCCGCCGGGAATGATCGCTCCGTTCTCGCCGGACACTTGAACGGCGGCTGATCGGCAATAGCTACGGTTCCCGTTTCTCCCCGGAACCCGCCATGAGCCAGCTCTTTTCCCCGATCCAGGTCGGCCCCCTCAGCCTTTCGAACCGGATCGCCGTCGCCCCGATGTGCCAGTATTCGGCCGTCGACGGGGTCGTTCAACCTTGGCACGCCCAGCACCTCGGCCGCATGGCCATATCCGGGGCCTCGGTCGTTATCATTGAGGCCACGGGTGTCGAGGCCGCCGGTCGCATCTCCTGGGCTGACACGGGCCTCTACACCGACGAACAGGAAGCCGCCTTCAAGACCCTGCTTGACGGCATCGCCACCTATTCCGACACGCCTATCGGCATCCAACTGGCCCACGCTGGCCGCAAGGCCTCGACTAATCCGCCCTGGATCGACCGAGGCGGTCCGGCTCCGGCTGACAAGGCATGGGAGACCTGCGCCCCGTCGCCCATCGCCTTCACCGATGGCTGGCATACGCCCACCGAACTGGATCAGGCTAGCATGGATCGCGTAGTCGAGGCCTTCGTCCAGGCCGCACGTCGCGCCGACCGCGCGGGCTTCGCCCTGGTCGAGCTCCATGCCGCCCACGGCCATCTGCTCAGCGAGTTCCTCTCCCCCATCTCCAACCAGCGTACCGACGAATACGGCGGCTCGCCTGAGAACCGCATGCGCTTTCCGCTGCGCGTCGCCCGCGCCCTGCGCGAAGCCTGGCCGCGCACCAAGGCGCTCGGCGCGCGCTTCAACGGCTCTGACTGGATCGAGGGCGGCATCGCGATCGAGGAGGTTCAGGCCTTCGGCGAGGCCCTACACGATATCGGCTACGATTATCTTCACCTTACTTCAGGCGGCAACGTCGCCAAGGCCTCCATCCCTGGCGGCGAACTCGGCTATCAGCTGGCCTTCGCCCAGGCGGTCAAACAAGCGGTCCCCGACGCCATCGTCATGGCCGTCGGAATGATCGTCACGCCCCAACAGGCCGAAGACATAGTCGCCTCCGGCCAGGCCGATATGATCGCCCTGGCCCGCGCCGTGCTCGACGACCCCGCCTGGGGCCATCACGCCGCCGCTGCCCTCGGCGCAGATCAGCATCTGCCCAAGCAATATGGTCGCGCCGCCAAGGCTGCATGGCCGGGCTACGGCCATCAGCACGGCTAAAGAAAAAGGGCCCCGGATCGCTCCGGGGCCCTTCTCAGATCTTTGGGATCGTCGCGCCGCTTACGAGGCGTAGTATTCGACGACCAGGTTCGGTTCCATCTTCACGGCGTACGGAACTTCAGCCAGTTCCGGCACGCGGGTCATGCGGATGGAGAAGCCGCGATCACCGACTTCGAGGTAGTCGGGGATGTCACGCTCCGACGACTGCTGGGCTTCAAGCACCAGAGCCATGTTGCGGGACTTTTCCTTGACCTCGACGACGTCTCCCAGCTTCACGCGGTAGGAGGCGATGTTCACCTTCTTGCCGTTGACGGTGACGTGGCCGTGGTTGACGAACTGACGGGCGGCCCAGACGGTCGGGACGAACTTGGCGCGGTAGACGATGGCGTCCAGGCGCTGCTCAAGCAGGCCGATCAGCAGCTCGGAGGTGTTGCCCTTGCGGCGAGCGGCTTCGTCGTAGGTGCGACGGAACTGCTTTTCGGTCAGGTTGCCGTAGTAGCCCTTGAGCTTCTGCTTGGCCTTCAGCTGCAGGCCGAAGTCAGAGACCTTGGACTTGCGGCGCTGGCCGTGCTGGCCGGGGCCGTACTGACGCTTGTTGACCGGGGACTTGGAACGACCCCACAGGTTTTCACCCATGGCGCGGTCGATCTTGTACTTGGCGCTGTGGCGCTTCGACATACGTCGTCTCTCTATGCTGATGCGGCCCGGCCTCCCCGGTATTGGGAAGGCGATCTCAACGGCGGTCCACGCATCGTCCGTAATGGATCGCGCCCCGGTTTGCGGCCGAGGCGTGAAGGCGGGGCTTATGACCGCCCCTCCCTCCAATGTCAATCTTTGGCGGCTTCCTCGGCCCGGCGCTGAAGCACGCGCCCGCGCCCCTTCGAGAGGGCCACGATCATGCCCCGCAGCATCCGCACCTCCTGCGACGACAGCCCCACACGGTTCAGCATGGCGCGGATGGACCGCATCATCGTCGGCTTCTTCTCCGGCGGGTGGAAGAAGCCGCCGTTCTCAAGTTCGGTCTCCAGATGGCCAAACATGCCCTCGACCTCGGCCGCCGGCGCCGGAGGGTCCGCCTCGCCGAAGATTTCAGGCGGCGCCGCGTCCACGGTGACGCGCCACTCATAGGCGTTGATGGACACCGCCTGCGCCAGGTTCAGCGACCTGTGCTTCATGTCGACGGGGATTGTCACGATAGCCTGGCAGAGCACCAGTTCGTCGGTCTCCAGCCCGGTCCGCTCCCCGCCGAACAGAAGGCCGGTCTTCAGTCCCTGAGAGGACTGCTGGTGCAGGTCGGCGGCGGCCTCGCGCGGTGTCACGATCGGCATGCGCAGGCCGCGCGGTCGCCCCGTCGTAGCCAGAACAGTCTGAAGGTCGGCCACCGCCTCGGCGACGGTCGGATAGACCTTCAGCCCGTCGAGGATCCAGTCCGCGCCCGAGGCGGCGGCCCAGGCCCGGTCCTGAGGCCAGCCATCGCGCGGATTGACGATGCGCAGCTCTTCCAGCCCGAAGTTGGCCATGACCCGCGCGACCGCGCCGATGTTCTCGGCCAATTGCGGCTTGTCCAGAATGACCACGGGCGCGGAGAGGCTCATCGGCTTACAGCGCGAAGGTCAGGGTCGCGCTCAGGCCGACTGGTCCATAGACATAGCCGATGTCGGAGCTGAGATCGCGGGCCATGGCCGCGATGATCGTCCGGCCGAGGCCGGAGCCCTTGGGCGCGTCCTCGCCCTTGTCCACCCCCACGCCATCGTCCTCGACCGTCAGGCGCGCATGATCCTGGTCGACCTGATCGAGCCGAACGCGGATTTCGCCGCCCTTACCGGACGGATAGGCGTATTTGACAGCGTTGGTGACCAGCTCGGCAACAAGGACCCCGACCGCCACCGCACGATCCGTCGTCGTCTCCAGCGGCGCCGCCTCGACCCGGATCGAGCAGGCGCCCGGCCCCGAGCAAAGCGACTGGACCAGTTCATCGGCGAGGCTGCCGAGATAGCCGTCCAGCGACACGCGCATCATGTCCGCCGAGGTGTAGAGCCGGCGGTGGACCTGGGACACAGCCTCGATGCGGGCCTGGGTCGCTCTGAAGGCCTCTTTCGCCTGCGGATCCTTGATGGCCCGGCTCTGCAGCGAGATGAAACTGGCGACGAGCTGCAGCGAATTGCCCACGCGATGGTTCACTTCGCGCAGCATGGCCTCGGCCCGGTCGCGGGCCCGAGCGACCTCCAGATGAGCCGCCTCGGTCTGCTTCTTCAGCCTGTCGCGAGCGATGGCGTCGCTCAGCGCGGCGCGCAGCAGGGTCGTGAAGTCCTCGTGGACGTCCTTGATCACATAGGCGACCGCCCCGGCCCTGAGGGCCTCGACGGCCAGCCGGCCCTCCTGGGCCCCGGTCACATAGACGACCGGCGGCGCGCCCTCGATCGCCATGATCTCGGGCAGAACGTCCATACCGTCCCGCTCGGGCATGTAGTGGTCGAGGACCACGATCTCGAAGGTGTTCTCGGCCAGCGCGCTGAGGCCATCGTCGCCCGAGTGGACGCACGTAACCTCATAGCCGTGCCGCACCAGGTCCTTCTGGACCAGGCGGCACAACGCAGGATCGTCGTCGATATAAAGAAGCCGGACCGGCGCGTCCGTCATTCGATGTCCGGGGCCTGCATCACCGACAGGAACAGGCCCAGTTGGCGGATCGCGTCTGAGAAGCTTTCATATTCGACAGGCTTGGTGATGTAGACGTTACAGCCCAGGTCATAGCAACGCTGGATCTCGACCTTGTCGTCCGTCGTGGTCAGGACGACCACCGGCGCCCGTTTCAGGCGCTCGTCGGCCTTGAGCTGCGCCAGGATTTCAGTCCCCTGCATATCGGGCAGGTTCAGGTCCAATAGAACCAGCAACGGTCCGTTACGCTTCACCGCGTCCGAGAAGAGATATTCGAGCGCCGAACCGCCGTCAGCGAAGTGGGCGATATCGTTGGCGATGTTGGCGCGGCGGATGTTTTTCTCGATCAGCTTGGCATGACCCAGGTCGTCCTCGACCATCACGATCTTAACGGCTTCACTCATCGGAACCTCCAGCGTTGTCGGCCAGCAGCCGTTTGGGCAAATTCACACAGAAAGTCGAGCCCTCTGCGAGCGCCGAGGTCACGCTGATCGTCCCGCCGAGGCGGCGCACCGTATTGCGAACGAAGGCCAGGCCGAGGCCTTCGCCTGGTCGGTCCTGTTTTCCTGATCGCCGAAACAGCTCGAAAATGCGCTCGTGGTCCTTCTCCGCCACGCCACGGCCATTGTCGCTGACCTCGAAGCGAACCATGCCGTCACCGGTCTCGAAGCCCCGCACCACGATGCGGCCTGGACGCTCGGGAGCCAGATACTTCACGGCATTGTCGATCAGGTTGCCGAATACCTGCTCGACCATCAGCCGGTCGCTCTCGATCTCCGGCAGCGCTTCGACCAAGATTTCGGCCCCCAGTTCCTCGGTCTGGTGATTGACGCTGTCGGCAATCGCCTGGACCAGTCCGGTCATATCGAGCGCCTGCGGCGACAGGTTACGGCGCCCCTCCCGCGAAAGCTTGAGGATCGCATTGATCAGACGATCCATCTTTTCGGTCGAGGTCCGGATGAAACCTATGGCCTCGGGCATGTCCTCGCGCACCGCCAGGACGGCTTCCGGCAAAACCTTGTCGGGCGCCTTTTCCTCGATTACCGCGAGTTGCTTCTCGATCGCCTTGCCAGCCGCCTGGAGCTCGGAGGTGTAGCCCATCACGTTCACCAGCGGCGCGCGCAGGTCATGGCTGACGATATAGGCGAAGCGCTGGACCTCTTCGTTCGCCGCAATAAGGTCAGCAGTCCGTTCCTGAACTCGACGCTCCAGGTCAATATTGGCCCGCTCGACGACTGTCCGGGCCATATTGAGCTCTCCGACGAAGCGCCAGAACTGCCACAGGCTCAGACCGGCCACGCCGATGATCAGGACGGTGCCCAAGGTGCTGAACCAGAAGTTCAGCCGCTCGGCCCGCTCGACGGCAGCGCGACGACGCTCAAGCAACGCTCGCTCTGATGCGTCGATCGTTTCGAAACGCGAACCTATCCGTTGCATCAGATCGGCGCCGCGTCCCGTACGGACGAGGTCGGCGCCTTCCTCGATCCTGCCTTCCCGAACGTAGCGGACGATCTGCTGGGTCAGCTGTAGCCGCTCGTCCATGATCGGTCGGACCTCATCCAGCCGATCGACCTGTTCTGGATTGTCTGAGATCAGATCGCGTAGCCGGCCGAAAGAGTCCGCAGCTTCAGCCCGAGCCGAGGCCTCTTGCCGGGCGTACATCTCCTCGCGAGTGATCAAGTAGGAGCGCTGGGCGGACTCCGCTTCGATAATGGATCGCTCTGTCTGGTCCAGCACGCGCCTGACGTCTCGCGTGTGCTCCACGGCGGCCATTTGCTCGTCGAGGAGGGCCGCGGCCCACAGTGAGACCCCGTTGGACGCAAGCAGCGCCAGAAATCCCACCACCATCAGAATCATGATGCGCCAGCCGAAGCCGCGCGCCAGCGCCCGCGAGAGGAACTTCGGCATCTGCATGGAGTATCGGTCTCGCCCCGTGGGTCCTTGAGGACCAGCCCTAGCGCCCTTGCGGCGCCTAGACCACCCCGACCGTCTTCAGGCGGATTCGCGGGTGGACTTCGTTCTGGCTCATCACAACGGTCTGGCCCCGGAAGCGTTCAATGATCGAGCGGACATAGGGCCTGGTTCCCGGTCCGGTCAGCAGGACGGCCGCCTCACCCGACTGCGCCGCGCGTTCGAAGATGTCGCGCACCTCACGGATGAAGGCCTGAAGCTTGGACGGAGCCATGGCGAGTTGCCGGTCTTCTCCTTGTCCCACGAGAGATTCTGCGAACGCCTGTTCCCAGTCAGGCGACAGGGTGATGATCGGCAGGGCGCCGTCCGGTCCCTGGTTCTGGTGGCAGATCTGCTTGGCCAGCCGCGAGCGCACATGTTCCACCAGCTGGGTCACGCTGGCCGTGTGCGGCGCCGCCTCCGCCAGGCCTTCCAGGATCGTCGGCAGGTCCCGGATAGAGACGCGCTCACGCAGCAGCGCCTGAAGCACCCGCTGGACCGTGGTGGTGCTCACGACCGACGGGATCAGATCTTCGACCAGCTTCTTCTGCTCGGCCGGTAGGTCCTTGAGGAGCTTCTGGACTTCCGCGTAGGACAGCAGGTCCGGCATGTTGTCCTTGAGGATCTCGGTCAGGTGGGTCGTCAGAACCGTCGCGGGATCGACCAGGGTGTAGCCCCGGAACGTCGCTTCCTCGCGCAGTGATTCATCGATCCAGGTCGCTGGAAGCCCAAACGCCGGCTCACGCATATGTTCGCCCGGCAGATCGACCTGACGGCCGCCCGGGTCCATGGCCATCAGTTGGCCCAGCCGGACCTCTCCGGCGCCCGCGTCCATCTCCTTGATCCGGATGGCATAGCCCTGGGTCGCCAGCCGCATGTTGTCCAGAATTCGGACCGGCGGCATCACGAACCCGAACTCGGCCGCCAGGGTTCGCCTCAACGCCTTGATCTGATCGGTCAGGCGGCGGCCCTCCAGATCATTGATCAGGCTCAGCAGCGCATAGCCCAGCTCGATCTTCACATCATCGATCGCCAGGGTGTTGGATATGGGCTCTTCCACCGGCTCGACCGGCGGCGCTTCCTCTATCGGGACCGGCGCGTTTCGCTTGCGCCCCTCATGCCAGGCCAGCATGCCCGCGCCGACGGCGATCGCCGCGAAAGGCAGGAGCGGCATGCCCGGGATCAGACCGATCACACCGGCGGCCGCCGACACCATGCCCAGGCTGACCGGATTGGTCGCCAGCTGGGCGACCAGGGCCTTGTCGGCCGAGCCCTCGACGCCAGCCTTGGAAACGAGGAAACCCGCCGCGATCGAGACGATCAGCGCCGGGACCTGGGTGACGAGACCATCGCCGATGGTCATCACGACGTAGGAGTTGGCCGCATCGCCGACCGGCATGTCGTGCTGCAGCATTCCGATCAGGACGCCACCGATGGCGTTGATGGCCGTGATGATCAGGCCCGCGACCGCGTCACCGCGCACGAATTTGGAGGCGCCGTCCATGGCGCCGAAGAAGGTCGATTCCTGCTCCAGCTCTTTGCGGCGGCGCTTGGCTTCGGACTCATCGATCAGGCCGGCCGAAAGGTCGGCGTCGATCGCCATCTGCTTGCCGGGCATCGAGTCCAGGGTGAAGCGGGCCGACACCTCGGCGATCCGGGTCGAGCCCTTCGTGATCACGACGAAGTTCACTACCAGCAGGATGGCGAAGATGATCACCCCGATGACGAAATTGCCGCCCATCATCAAATGGCCGAAGCCCTGGATGATCTGGCCGGCGCTTTCGGCGCCCTCATGGCCATGGCTCAGGATCAGGCGCGTCGAAGCCAAATTCAGACCCAGCCGGAACAACGTCGCCACCAGCAGGACCGTCGGAAAGATCGCGAAATCCAGCGGCTTCTTGATCAGCAGCGAAGTCATCAGGATCAGCACCGACGACATGATGGAAATCGCCAGAAGCAAATCCAGGACGATCGTCGGGATCGGCACGATCAACAGCACGACGATGAGCAGGACGCCCAGCGCCATGGCTACCTCGCCGCGCAGCAGCCAGCCCATGACCTCGCGGCCAGTGGGTCGGCTTGACGGCGTTACGGCGGCGTCAGCCATCTAGCTGAAGACCTCGATGGCGCGCCGGGTCGCCTCTGCGATGGCCGCCTCGCCAAGCGCGACCGGTGCATCGGCCTCGCCGTCGAAATAGGCGGCGGCAACGAACGGCTCGCCGTCCGGCGTCCACAGCACCCCGATGTCATTGACGCAGCCCAGGGCCGTCCCGGTCTTGTGTGCGACCGTCCAGCCGCGGGGCGTGCCGGCCTTGATCCGGTTCGGTCCGCTCGGTGAAGCGGTCAGCCAGTTCGTCAGTCTCTCCTGGCTGACTGCGCTCAGTACAGAGGCGTCCTCCGTCAAAAGGACAGCTGCCAGATTGCGTACCGCCTGGTGCGGCCGGATCGTGTCCTTGTCGCCGTCAGGGACGTTCAACTCCAGCTCCCAACGGTCAACGCGCGTATCCAGGTCACCGATCGAGCGGTACCAGATTCGCAGGGCTTCCAGCCCGCCGATCTCGCGCATCAGGATGTTGGCGCCAGGGTTGTCGCTCACCTCGACGATCGCCTGACACAGGCGCTCGATCGACAGGCTGCCTCCTACGGCCGCTTCGGTCACCGGCGCGTGGCTGCGCATGTCCGCCGTGGTGATCGGCACCTGGCGTTCCAGCGCCTCTTGCCCCCGGTCGACGCGTCCCAGCACGGCCGCGGCAAGAAAGAGCTTAAAGGTCGAGCAATAGACAAACCGCTCGTCGCACCGCCACGCCAGGCCCGGAGCGGTCCGGTTCACAGCCTCGAAGACGAAGCCGATCCGGCCACCGTATTCAGCTTCGATATCCGACAGGTCGAGCGGATCGAACGTCGCAGGGGGGCGCGTCTCGACTGTCGCGGATTCCTGGGCCTGCACAGGCGCACGGGCGCAGCCGACGAGGCCGGCCGCGCCCGTTCCCGCCAGGAACCCGCGTCGATCCATCAGGCCGCGGCCACGCCCGATTGCGGCGATGGGACGTCGACGCCGGCGGCCGAATATTCGTTCAGCTTGTTACGGAGGGTGCGGATCGAAATGCCCAGGATCGTCGCCGCATGGGTGCGGTTACCCAAGCAGTGGTTCAGGGTGTCGAGGATCAGGGTCTGCTCCATCTGGGCCACCGTCTGGCCGACAAAGGCGCGCGACACGGCGTCGGCGGCCTGGGCCGCGCGACCGGCCGGTCCCTGATCCAGCGACGCCAGCGGCTTGCCGTCGGGAAGCGCAATGGCGTCCTCATCGATTTCCGGTCCGACCGCGAGGAGAACGGCGCGATGCATCGCATTCTCCAGTTCGCGCACATTGCCCGGCCAGGCATGGGCCCGCATCCGGGACTGGGCGCCCGCCGACAGCGGACGATGCGCCAGTCCATTGGCGGCCGCGTACTTCTTGATGAAATGCTCCGACAGGGCCGCGATGTCGGCCGGACGCTCGCGCAGCGAAGGCAGGCGCAGGTTCACGACGTTCAGGCGATAGAGCAGGTCTTCGCGGAAGGTCCCCTCCTTGACCGCACGGCCGAGGTCGCGGTTTGAGGTGGCGAGGATGCGGATGTCCACCTTCACCGGCTTGGAGCCGCCGACCCGGTCGATCACGCGTTCCTGGATGGCGCGCAGCAGCTTGGCCTGAAGCCGAGCGTCCATCTCCGAGATTTCGTCGAGCAGCAGGGTGCCGCCGTCCGCCTCCTCGAACTTGCCGATCCGGCGGGCCACGGCGCCGGTGAAGGCGCCCTTCTCGTGGCCGAACAGTTCGGATTCCAGCAGGTTGTCGGGGATAGCCGCGCAGTTGACGCTGATGAACGGCTTGTCGGCCCGGCGCGACTTCTGGTGCAGATAGCGCGCCATCACTTCCTTGCCGACGCCGCTTTCGCCGGTGATCAGGACCGAGGCTTCGGACTTGGCCACCTGGTCGGCCAGGCGGATCACGGCCTCCATCGCCGGATCGCGAGAAACCATCGGCCGCTCATCGTCCGAGACCGCCGACAGGATGGCGGCGATCAGATCCGCTTCCGGCGGCAGCGGGATGAACTCCTTGGCGCCCGCGTGAATCGCAGCGGCGGCCTTGTCGGGGTCGGCACCGACGCCACAGGCTACCACCGGCACATGGATACGTTCGGCCTCGTTGGCGGCGATCAGCCCGCTGATGTCCAGGTCGTAGTCGACCATCAGCAGGTCTGCGCCCTGCCCGCGCCGCAGGGTGTCCGTCGCCTGGTCGGTCCGCTCCACGTGGCTGACCTTGGCGCCCTGCGCCATCGCCATCTTCACGGCGGCGGCGAGCTGTCCGCTCAGTCTGCCGACTACCAGAAGCCGCATGTTGATCTCTCCTGCCTACAGGGTCGCCGTTCAGGCGGCCTGGTCTTCACTCTTGATGATTTCCGTCATGGTTACGCCCAGGCGATCGTCGACGACGACGACCTCTCCGCGGGCGACCAAGCGGTTGTTGACGTAGATGTCGATGGCCTCGCCGACCTTGCGGTCCAGCTCCAGCACACTGCCGGCGCCCAGCTTCAGCAGTTGGGCCACGCTCATCGAGGCCTTGCCCAGAACCGCCGAGATGCCGACCGGCACGTCGAACACCGGCGCCAGGTCGACGGCCGACTTCGCGTCGGTCGCGTCAATGGTGGCCAGGGCGGTGCCCTCGGGGAACTCTTCGAGGGGAAGATCGGTGTCGGCCATCACGCCTCTCCGTTCAATAGATCGATGGCGCCGTCAGCCTCTGCCGACAGCGCGGAATTAAGGGCTTCGCGCACGCGCGTCAGAGCCTCTTGGGGATCGTATTCGGCCCGGCCATCGGGCCATTCGATGATGAAGGCTGCGGACGGCATACCTGCGTCGTCGCGGATCACCACACGATCCTCCAGACCGGCCTCTGCGGCCGCCGCGCGGACGGCCTGGATGCTCGCCTCGTCCGACGCCGCGGCCCTCACGATAAGCCGCGCCGCGCCGGCCATCTCGCCGGACAGGGCCTCCAGGGCCGCCGCGAGCGGAGCGCGCGGCATCCTTTCCAGCGCCGCCGACGCGACGGCTTCAGCGGTCGAGACCGCCAGGTCGGCCGCGTTCGCCCGATAGGAAGCGATGACCCGTTCCAGCGTAGGAATGGCCTGGCGACAGGCCTCGGCGATTCCCGCCAGGGATTGGGCGAGCAGTGCCTCGTCCGTGGCCTGTTGGGACCGCTGTCCCTCAGCAAAGGCCTCGGCGCGGATGGCTTCGACCTCCGCCGGCGAATAGGCGCGCTTGGCCCGCACCACCGGGGCCGACGACAGGACGCGACCGTCCTCGTCGAAGTGGGTGTCAAAGGCGAATTTCAGGGGCGCGGCCGACATCAGTAGATCAACTCGTCATCGCCGCCCTGACCGGCGAGCATGATTTCGCCGCGCGCGGCCAGGTCCTTGGCGACCTGCACCATCGCCATCTGCGCGTTGTCGACGTCCTTGAGGCGGACCGGCCCCATCGACTCCATGTCCTCGCGCATGATCTTGGCCGCGCGCTCGGACATGTTGGAAAAGAACATCTCGCGCAGGGCGTCCGAAGCGCCCTTCATGGCCAGCCCCAGCTGGTCCTTCTCGACCGCCCGCAGCAACGTCTGGACTCCGCCCGGATCCAGCTTGGACAGGTCCTCGAACACGAACATCAGGGCCCTGATGCGCTCGGCCGATTCCCGGTTGCGCTCTTCCAGGGCGGTCACGAACCGGCTCTCGGTCTGGCGGTCGAAGTTGTTGAAGATCTCGGCCATCATCTCGTGGCTGTCGCGCTTGGAGGTGCGCGCCAGATTCGACATGAACTCGGTCCGCAGCGTCTGTTCGATCTTGTCGAGGATCTCGCGCTGGACCGGCTCCATGCGCAGCATCCGCTGAACGCATTCCAGGGCGAAGTCTTCCGGCAGGGCCGTCAGCACGCGCGAGGCATGGTCCGGCTTGATCTTGGACAGGACCACCGCGACCGTCTGGGGGTATTCGTTCTTGAGATAGTTGGCGAGGACGACCTCGTTCACATTCCCCAGTTTGTCCCACATGGTCCGGCCGGCCGGGCCCCGGATTTCCTCCATGAGCCCGTCGACCTTGTCGGGCGGCAGGAAGCTGGTCAGCAGGCGCTGGGTCTGTTCGAAGCTCCCCATGAGAGAGCCGGCGCCGCCGACGCCCGAGACGAACTCGACCAGCACGTCCTCGACAACATTGGCCTGGACGTTGCCCAGGCTTGCCATCGCCTGCGAGACCTCCTTGATCTCGTCTTCCTCCAGGCCTTCCCACAGCTTGGTGTGCTCTTCGCCGAGCGCGAGCAGGACCACGGCCGCTTTCTCCGGGCCCGACAGGCGCTTGGCGTCTTCGACCGCGCCCTTCTTTGCAACCATCCGCGCAGCCATCAGCCTTCGTGCACCCAGCCGCGGAGGATTGAGCGGGATTCATCGGGATGGCTCTCGACGAAGTCCGAAACCTTTCGGACCGACGACGCCTTCACCTGCCCCTCGATACGGGCGATATCGAGCCGTTGGTCCATTTCGCTGGGTGGCAGCATCATCTGGCCGCCGCCGCTGCTGGCCTGACCGGCCGGCAGAGCCTGGACCGAGCCGCCCGGTGCGCCGGGAATAGCCACCATCTCAAGGCCGCCCGCCGAACCGCCGCGACCGCCGCCCGAAGCCGCCTTCACCAGCGGCCGCAGGACGAAGAAGACCATCAGGGCGCCCACGACCAGCAGGACAAGGAGCTCCACGCCGCGCATGATGTCGCTGCGGTCAAAGTCGAACATGCCGCCCGCGGCCTCCGTGCCGCCATCGGCCGACATCCCGGCCCGGGTGAAGCGCACATTCACGACCTCGAACTGGTCGCCCCGCTGCTCGTTGAAGCCCATGGCGTTCTGGACCAGCGTACGGATCTGCCGAATCTCTTCATCTGAGCGCGGCTCATAGGTTGGCTCGCCTTCGCCGTTGGCCGCCGGCGTCCAGACCCCGTCCACGGCCACGGCGACGGACAAGCGCTGGATTGCGCCCGGCTCACGCACGGTCGTGGTCGTCGTGTTCGAGATTTCTTAGTTGGTCGTCTCGCCGGTCTCACCCGACCGCGACGACGGGCCTTGTCCGGCGGGCTGGGCGCCCTCGCCCTCGGGCAGTTGCTCGGCGTCACCAACCGCGCCGCCTTCGGCG
>JAEYWU010000114.1 GCA_023428785.1 Pseudomonadota bacterium | reverse complement strand
GGGGGCTTCTTCGTTTCTGGCCCTTTGATTTTAGGATTTGGGGCGGGCCGCCGCGAACGGCGGCCCTGAACAGCCCTAGCGCGGCGCCATGCGGATCGCGCCGTCCAGGCGGATGCACTCGCCATTGATGTAGACGTTGCGGGCCAGCTCCAGCGCCAGCGACGCATAGTCCTGCGGCGTGCCCAGACGGCTCGGGAACGGGATCATCGAAGCCAGGGCGTCCTGAATCTTCTGGTCCATCCCCGCCATCATCGGCGTCCACATGATGCCCGGCAGGATGGTGTTGATGCGCACGCCTTCCTGGGCGAGGTCGCGGGCCACCGGCAGGGTCATGGCGTAGACGCCGCCCTTGGAGGCCGAATAGGCAGCCTGCCCGATCTGACCGTCCTGGGCGGCGACCGAGGCCGTGTTGATGATGATGCCGCGCTCGCCGTCTTCCATGCGGTCCAGCGTCACCATGCCGGCGGCCGACTGGGACAGCACGCGGAAGGTGCCGAACAGGTTCACCCGCACGGTCCGTTCGAAAGCGGCCATGTCGTGGGCCTTGATCTCGCCGGTGTCCTTCTTGCGGCTGACGGTCTTCATGCCGGTGGCGATCCCGGCGCAGTTGACGGTGATCCGCTCCTGGCCATGAGCCGCGCGGGCCTTTTCGAAGCCGGCGGCGACCGAGGCGTCGTCGGTCACGTCGACGTTGCAGAACACACCGCCGATATCGGCGGCCACGGCCTCACCCTTGTCGGCCTGCATGTCGAAGATGGCGACCTTGACGCCCTGTGCGGCCAGCGCGCGCGCCGTGCCCTCGCCGAGGCCCGAGGCGCCCCCGGTGACCACCGCCGAAATCGAGCCGTCGAGTTTCATGTGAAAAGTCCCTATCTATGAGCCCAAGGGCTGTGTGTGTCTGATCAGCGCGAGGGTTTAACGGCCATGACCGACAAGGCCAACAGCGAGACGATGGAGACGGCGATCGACCCGTCGCGGGCGCTGGTGCCCGCCGTGGTCCGCCTGAATGAGGAAAAGGTCAGGACGGGCTTCTGGCCCAAGCTCGCCCGCACCGCCGCGCGGATCCCCTTCGCACGGGAGGTGGTCTCGGTCTGGTACTGCGCGCGTGACCCTGAAACACCGGCTCCGGCCAAAGGCATGATGCTGGCGGCGCTGGCCTATTTCGTCATGCCGGTGGACGCGATCCCTGATGTGCTGGCGGGCGTGGGCTTTACTGACGACGCCGCGGTCATCGCGGCGGTTCTGGCGCTGGTTCAGGCCAATCTGAAGGACCGGCACCGGATCAAGGCGCGCGAGGCGCTGGAGCGGCTCGAGAAGCGCTAAGTCTCGGTGTCGCTCTCGAAAATTGAGCGACACAGCGACAAAGCGACACGCTGAACGATGTCAAAGACCGGACCTCAGTGTGAGACGCCCCGGAGACGAGGGGCGTCAGATCAACCAAAAATTCCAGCAATGCGCGCCTGTTCAAGAACTTGAGCTCCCTGGATGCGGGGACGAAGCGCCTAGGTCGTGAACCAGCCGCTGATTGCCAATCGCGCGCCTTGAGCATAGGTCGCGACCTGACTGACGGCGTGGGCCTGGGGCACACGAAACAGGTTCAAGCTGTTGAAGCCCGGCGTGAAGCCTTGTTCGACGTGTCCGTCGGGACCGTAGAAGAGCAGGAGGCCGCCCCAGTCGGCGCGCCATGGACGGCTGAAATTCATCACGAAGGCGAACAGCCGCCGCTGGTCCCGGTCTCTGTCGTTGTGGACGGTCAGGACGTGGCCCGGCAGGAACCGGCTGGCCTGGGCGTCGCAAGCGGCGATCCGCTCGTCACCGGTCAGGGTCCGCATGAACGCCAGCACACCGGGGCTGTTGAGCCAGGTCTCCAGCTCCGTCAGCGTATCGGATCGGCCCATTCCGAACTGCCGTTCCGAGCTCAGGCGACGGCTGTCATGGATGTACTGCATGGCCGTCTGGCCACCGTCGAGACGAGCGTCGGCCAGCCACTGGCGGTGGGTCGCCTCGATCGGTTCGTCGTCCAGAAGCGGCGCGATGAAGGAGCCGGACCGCAGGGTCACGACCCGGTTCCAGGCCCGCTCGCCCGCGAGCGCATCACCGAGCGCTCTCGCGGCGGCCTCTTCGAGGATATCCGGAACATGGAGCCGGCCCGTCGGGCCGAGCCCCGCCCGAAGCGCGGCCGGGTCAAGTTCCGGATTGAACCGGAAGCCGCTCATTCGATCTCGACGACGATCTTGCCGAGCGCCGAGCGATCCCCCAGCGCCTTGATGGCCTCACCTGCGTCTTCAAAGGCGAAGGTCTTCGAGACCCGCGGCCGGATCTTGCCCTCGGTATAGAGGCGCATCAGATCGGCCATGTTGGACTGATGCAGCTGCGGCTCACGCTCGGCGTGGGCGCCCCAGAAGACGCCGATCACCGACACCGACTTGAGCAGGGTCAGGTTCAGCGGGAAGGACGGGATGCCGGCGGGGAAGCCGACCACCAGGAAGCGGCCGTTCCAGTCCATGGCGCGCAGCGCGGGCTCCGCATAGTCGCCGCCCACACCGTCCAGCACCACATCGGCCCCGTCGCGGCCGCAGGCCAGCTTGATCTCTCCCGACAGCTCCTTCTGGGCCGCCTTGTCCATGGGGCCGGACGGATAGATCAGCCCGTTGTCGGCCCCCAGCTCCAGGGCGAACTGGACCTTGTCGTTGGTGGAGGCGGCGGCGACCACATGGGCGCCCATGGCCTTGCCCAGTTCCACCGCGGCCGAACCGATGCCGCCGGCCGCGCCCGGCACGAAGAGGACCTCGCCCGGCTTCAGCTGTGCGCGGTCCTTGAGGGCGTAATAGACGGTGCCATAGGTCATGATGAAGCCGGCGGCTTCGTCGAACGGCATCGAGTCCGGGATCTTCATGCAGCGGCCGGCATGGGCCGCGACCCGCTCACGCAGACCGCCCCAGCCCGTCATGGCCGCGACGCGGTCGCCCCGACGCAGGGTGGTGACGCCCTCGCCCACCGCCTCGACGACGCCGGCGATCTCGCCGCCGGGCGAGAACGGGCGCGGCGGGCGGAACTGGTACTTGTCCTCGATGATCAGCGTGTCGGGAAAGTTGATCCCGACGGCCTTCACCTCGATCACCACCTCGCCCTTGCCCGGCGTCGGATCACTGACGTCCTCGATTACGAGGGTGTCGGGTCCGCCGACGGCTTTGGAAAGGATGGCTCTCATGGATTCGCCCCGCTCGCGTTGATGGTCGGGTCACGCTAAGCAGCCGCCAAGCCCCGGGTAAAGGGGCGCGCTCAGGATACGAGGAAACCATGGGCCGATACGCCCTTGTTCTGCACGGCGGCGCCGGCGCCCGCCGCAGCCGCGACTACTCCCGCGAAGCGCCGCACATGAAGGGTCTGGCCGAGGCCGCGAGAGATCGGCTGGCCGCTGGCGCCTCGGCGCTCGACGTGGCGGTGGAGACCGTCGTCGCGCTGGAGGATTCGGGTCTCTACGTCGCCGGACGCGGCGCCTCCCCCAATCTGGCCGGTGACTATGAGCTGGACGCCAGTCTGATGGCCGGCGACGGACGGCGGCCTGGCGCCGTGGCGGCCCTCAAGGGCTTTCGCAATCCGATCCTGGCCGCCCGCGCGGTCATGGAGCACACTCCGCACGTGATGCTGGCCGGGGATGGCGCGGCGCGCTTTGCGGCTGACCAGGGCCTGGATCCCATCACGGACCCCGCCGCCTGGTTCACCGGCGCGGGCCTCGGCGAAGATAATCATCCGCCTGGAACCCTCGCTCACGGCACCGTCGGCTGCGTGGTGCTGGATCTTCAGGGCCGTCTGGCCGCCGCGACCTCGACCGCGGGCGTTTTCGGCAAGCTGCCTGGCCGGGTGGGCGACACTCCGATCCCGGCTGCGGGCACCTGGGCCGACGACCACGTCGCGGCCTCCGGCACCGGTCAGGGGGAGTATTTCATGCGCGTCGCCGCGACCGCTCAGGTGGCGTGGCGCGTGGCGGGCGGCCAGACGCTTGAGGCCGCCACGCGGGCCGTGATCGACGAGATCGGATCTCTCGGCGGAGACGGCGGCCTGATCGCGGTGGACCATGGCGGCCGGATCGCCATGCCCTACAACAGCCAGGGCATGAAACGGGCCTGGGTCTCGCCGTCCGGCGATGTCGGCGCCGCCGTCTTCGACGAAGGACCCACCTTTCTGGAATCCTGACGGAATCTAACAGCGTTACGGAAAGGCTTGCCGGGACGGCGTCCCGTGATACTTTATGAGCGATTTCAGGGCCTTATTTGCGACTTAGTCGCAATAACAGGGGAAGATCGCATGTCCGACGACGACCAGAAGCCGAAGAAGAAGCCGCTGAACCGGCGATCGTTCATGGCGACCATCTTCGGCGGCGCCGCTGTCGCCGGGGGCGCAAGCACCCTGATCGCCGGCGAGGCCAACGCCCAGCAGCGACGGACCGGCCGCACCGACAGCGACTCCGGCTCCTACGCCGACCGAGGGGGCTATGGCCGTACGGGCATGACGGATTCCGATCCGTATGACCGCGCCGGTTACGGCATAGGCCGCAGCGGCGGATCCTCCGGCTGCAGCGACAGCGACGGCGGCAGCTATGCCGATCCCATCGGCGGCGGGCGGCGGTGTGGCGGCGGCGGCGGCGGCTACGGCGCGTCGGGCCTGACGGATTCGGACCCGGTCGACCGGGGCGGCAACGGACGCGGAAACGGCACCGGTCGGTCGGATTCGGACTCGGGTTACGGCTCTGACCCCGCTGGTCGCGGCTACTCGGGCATCACCGACTCGGACTCGGGCTCGAACCGAGACCGCGCCGGACACGGACGAGGTCGCGCTCGAGGCTGATAGCCTCTTCCCTTTGATCAAAGGAGGCCGGTCCCTGGACCGGCCTTTTTCTTATGCACACAATGGGGCAACAGCGTTCGATTTATCCTTGCCGATAGACGACTGCGTGCTAGTTTGCCTGCGATTTCAGGCGCTTATTTGCGAATACGTCGCAATAGCCACATCGGGGGACCGTGCAAATGTCGGACGAAGACAAGAAGAGCAAGAAGCCGCTTAACCGCCGCTCGTTCATGGCCACCGTGGTCGGCGGCGCCGCCGTCGCCGGTGGCGCCAGTGCGATGATCGCAGGAGAAGCCGCCGCGCAGCAACGCGCCACGGGCCGCACCGACAGCGATTCCGGATCGAACGCTGACCGCGCCAACTTCGGCCGCACGGGCGTGACCGATTCCGACTCGTCGGACCGCGCCGGTTACGGCATCAGCGGCACGCGCACCGGCCTGACCGATTCCGATCCGGTGGACCGTGGCGGCAACGGCCGCGGAGCGGGCGGATCGCGCTCCGGCCTGACCGATTCCGACTCGGGCTCGAACGCCGACGCTCCCGGCTATGGCCGCGGCAGACCGCGCGGCTAGGTTTCCATGACGCAGAACAAGGGGGCCGGCTCAGTTTCGGCTCGTCCCTGGGCTTCAGACGCGCTCTCGTGGCTGATCGGACCGATC
>JAEYWU010000040.1 GCA_023428785.1 Pseudomonadota bacterium | reverse complement strand
GGTAGCCGGGCCTGCACAACGCCACGCCGAACTGACCCACGAAGCCGGGGCGCGGTCGCCCGCGCCCCTGATCCGTTTCCAGCTGTCAGAAGGGCCTATTCTGCGGCTAGGTTGCGCAGCACGTAGGGCATCACGCCGCCGGCCTTGAAGTAGTCCAGCTCGGTCTGGTTATCGATGCGGCAGCGGACCGGGAAGCGCGCCATCTTGCCGTCCGACGGACGGAACAGCTCGACCCACAGTTCCTGACGGGGTTTCAGCTTGCCAACGTTGGCGTCGCTCAGGCCGCGGATCGTGACGATCTCCTCGCCGGTCAGGTTCAGCTTGGACCAGCCGTCCTGCTTGAACTGCAGCGGCACCACGCCCATGCCGATCAGGTTGGAGCGGTGGATGCGCTCATAGCTCTCGGCGATGACCGCGCGGACGCCCAGCAGGCGGGTGCCCTTGGCCGCCCAGTCGCGCGACGAGCCCGTGCCGTATTCCTTGCCGGCGAAGACGACCAGCGGACGGCCTTCTGCCTGGTAGCGCATGGCCGCGTCGTAGATCGACATCACGTCATTGGACGGGAAGTGCTTGGTGACGCCGCCTTCGATATCCGGGGTGATCTTGTTGCGGATACGGATGTTGGCGAAGGTGCCGCGCATCATGACTTCGTGATTGCCGCGGCGGGCGCCGTAGCTGTTGAAGTCGACCGGATCCACGCCGTGGGCGATCAGGTACTTGCCGGCGGGCGAAGCGGCCTTGATCGAACCGGCCGGTGAGATGTGGTCGGTCGTGATCGAGTCGCCGAAGATGCCCAGGATACGGGCCTCGATGATGTCGGCGACCGGCGCCGGCTCCATCGACAGGCCGTCGAAGTAGGGCGGGTTCTGGACGTAGGTGGACTTGTCGTCCCACTCGTAGGTCTGGCCGCCGGTGACCTTGATCGCCTGCCAGTGCTTGTCGCCCTTGAAGACGTCCTTGTAGCGCTTGGCGAACATCTCCGGAGTGACCGACTTCTTCTGGATGTCGGCGATCTCCTTGGAGGTCGGCCAGATGTCCTTGAGGAAGACGTCCTTGCCCTTCTTGTCCTGGCCGATCGGCTGGGTGGTGATGTCGATGCGCATCGAGCCCGCGATCGAATAGGCCACCACCAGCGGCGGCGAGGCCAGGTAGTTGGCCTGGACGTCCGGGTTCACGCGGCCTTCAAAGTTGCGGTTTCCCGACAGGACCGAGGTGGCGACGATGCCGTTGTCGTTGATCGACTTGGAGATCGCCGGATCCAGCGGACCCGAGTTGCCGATGCAGGTCGTGCAGCCGTAGCCGACCAGGTTGAAGCCCATGGCGTCCAGGTCTTCCTGAAGCCCGGCGTCGGTCAGATAGTCGGTGACGACCTGCGAGCCGGGGGCCAGTGAGGTCTTGACCCAGGGCTTGGGCTTGAGGCCCAGGGCGCGCGCCTTGCGGGCCACCAGGCCGGCGGCGATCAGGACAGACGGGTTGGAGGTGTTGGTGCACGAGGTGATGGCCGCGATCATCACGTCGCCGTCGCCGATAGTGAACTTCTCACCCTCGACCGCGACCCGCTCGGCGTTGGCCGGGCGGTTGAAGGTGCCGGTCAGGTGGCCTTCGAACTCGGGGGCGGCGGTGGTCAGGGCGACCTTGTCCTGCGGGCGCTTGGGACCGGCCAGCGACGGCACGACCGTCGAGATGTCCAGCTCCAGCACGTCGGTGAAAACCGGGTCTTCAGCGTTCTCGTCGATCCACAGGCCTTGAGCCTTGGCGTAGGCCTCGACCAGGGCGACGCGCGCCTTGTCGCGGCCCGTGGCGGTCAGATACTCGATCGTGGCTGAGGACACGGGGAAGAAGCCGCAGGTGGCGCCGTATTCCGGGGCCATGTTCGCGATGGTGGCCTGATCTTCGATGGTCATCCCGGCGATGGCGTCGCCGAAGAACTCGACGAACTTGCCGACGACGCCCTTCTTGCGCAGCATCTGGGTGACGGTCAGCACCAGATCGGTGGCGGTCGCGCCTTCCGGCAGCTTGCCGGTCAGCTTGAAGCCGATGACTTCCGGGATCAGCATCGGGATCGGCTGGCCCAGCATGGCCGCCTCGGCCTCGATGCCGCCGACGCCCCAGCCCAGAACGGCCAGGCCGTTGATCATGGTGGTGTGGCTGTCGGTGCCGACGACCGTGTCCGGATAGGCGACGGTCTTCTTGCCTTCTTCCAGGGTCCAGACGGTCTGGGCCAGGTTTTCCAGGTTCACCTGGTGGCAGATGCCGGTGCCGGGGGGCACGACGCGGAAGTTGTTGAAGGCCGACGAGCTCCAGCGCAGGAAGTTGTAGCGCTCGATGTTGCGCTCGTATTCGCGCTCCACGTTCTGGCCGAAGGCCTTGGCGGTGCCGAAGTGATCGACCATCACCGAGTGGTCGATGACCAGGTCGACGGGGTTCAGCGGATTGATCTTGGAGGCGTCGGCGTCGAGCTTGGTCATGGCGTCGCGCATGGCGGCCAGGTCGACGACGGCCGGAACGCCGGTGAAGTCCTGCATCAGCACGCGGGCCGGGCGGAACGCGATCTCGTGCTCCACCGAGCCTTTGTTCTCGATCCAGGCGGCGATGGCCTTGAGGTCGTCCTCGGTGACGGAGACGCCGTCTTCGTTGCGCAGCAGGTTCTCGAGAAGGACCTTCATCGAGCGCGGCAGGCGCGAGATTCCGGCCAGACCGGCTTCCTCGGCGGCGGCGAGGCTGTAATAGGCGTACTTCTTGCGCCCGACGGAAAGGTCCTGACGGGTCTTGAGGCTGTCAACTGACGGCATGGGAGAGGTGTCCTCTGATCAAAGCCGCCCGACAATTCGGTTGCACGGTCGCGCGCTGGACGCAGGGGCGCACAGGTCCCCGGCGCGCGCGGCGAACGCCTGCTGCGGCGACGGCGGATATAGCCCCGGTGGATGGTTTCGTCCATGAATCCATGATGCCGACGTGGGTATTGAGAGGGGCTCGCAAAGGGCGGCCATGCTGAGCGTCTCCGATCTGATGCTGGCGCGGGGCGACCGGGTCCTGGCGCGCGGCCTGTCGCTGACGCTTCAGCCCGGCGAAGGCCTTGTGCTGACGGGGGCCAACGGCTCGGGAAAGACGTCCCTGCTGCGCGCGGTGGCCGGGCTGCTCAAGCCCATGGCGGGCCAGATCACCTTCGATGGCGAGGGCGAGCGGGCCGACCGATTACACCTGCTGGGCCATCAGGCCGGTCAGAAGTCCGGGCGCACGGCCGATGAGGAACTGCGCTTCTGGTGCGGCTGGGCGGGCGCGGGGCCCGCGGGCATGGCCAGGGCGATCGAGACCCTGGCGCTCAAGCCGCTTCTGCCGCTGCCGGTGCGGGTACTGTCGGCCGGGCAGAGGAAGCGGCTGGCCATGGCGCGGCTGGTGGCGGCGCCCCGGCCGCTTTGGCTGCTGGATGAGCCGCTGGCGCCGCTCGACGCGGACTGGCGCGAAGCCTTCGGGCGCATGGCCGAGGCGCATCTGGCGACAGGCGGCATGATCCTGGCGGCGGCGCACGACCCGATGCCCTTCGCCCACCGCACCTTCAGCGTCGGGGACTTCGCGTGAGCGCCGTGACCCTGTTGTTCCGGCGCGAGTTCGGCCTGGCCTGGGGCCGGGGCGGGGGCGCGATCCTGGCTCTCGCTTTCTTCGCCTCGATCACGGCCCTGACGCCGCTGGCGGTAGGCTCCGAGCCCGAGCGGCTTCAATCGCTGTCGATCGGTTCGACCTGGGTGGCGCTTGCGTTGGCCAGCCTGCTGTCGCTGGAGCGGGTCTTCGAGCGAGACTTCGAGGACGGGGCGCTGGATTTGCTGGCGCTTGGACCGCTGGGGCTGACGGGGGTCTGCGCGGTCAAGGCCCTGGCCCAGTGGGCGGCGATCGGCCTGCCGCTGGCGATCGCGGCGCCGGTCGCGGCGGCGGCCCTGGGTGCGCCGGATGCGGTCCTGCCCCTGACCCTCGTGGCCGCCCTGATCGGGGGGCTGGGTTTCGCCTTCACCGGTGTGATGGGCGCGGGGCTGGCCATCGGGTCACGGAGAGGCGGGCTCCTGATCGCGGTGGTGGTCCTGCCCCTGTTCGCGCCGCCGGCCATCTTCGGGGCGGGGGCGGTTTCGGCGGCGATGATGGGCCTGCCGTGGCTGGGCGGGCTGCTGCTGCTCTCGGCCTGGTCGCTGTTCGCGGTGGTGATTTCCCCGATCGTGGCAGCCGTTTGCGTGCGCGATGCGTTAGGGTGAGGCGCGAGAGACAAGGGGGAGCCGCTCATGACCACCACCCGAAACCTTCTTCTGGCCGTCTGCGCCGGGGCGCTGCTGACGGCGTGCGCGACCGGACCGACCTACGGACCGGGCGGCTATGGACCGCTGCCGCCGCCGCCGCCGGCGCCGCCTTCGGAAGGCTCGGGCGGCGGCGTGCTGCGGGACTGGCGCGGGATCATCACGGCGGATGATCGCGACCGTCTGAACCGGCTCGATCAGGCCTGGAGCCGGGCGCTGGATCAGGCGCGTCGCTCCCCGGGCTCGGGTGACCTGGGCTCGGTCGGCGACCTGATCGACCCGAACGCGGCCTTCGACAATCCCGCCCCGCCGCCGGGCCGCTATCGCTGCCGGACCGTCAAGCTGGGCCATCAGGGGGCGACGGGCCTCGGCTACGTCGTCTACGGCTGGTTCGACTGCGAAATCGAGCGGACCGCCAACGGCCTGCGTCTGGTCAAGATCACGGGCTCCCAGCGGCCGTCGGGCCTGCTGTTTCCCGAGGATAATGAGGGGATGGTCTTCCTCGGCTCCATGGCCCTGGGCGACGAGCCGCGCGCCAACTCCTACGGCAACAACCCCGAACGCGATTTCGCCGGCCGCTTCGAGCGGATCGGCCGCGCCCGCTGGCGGCTGGTCATCCCGTGGCCCGAGTATGAGTCGACGCTGGACCTGATCGAGCTCGTCCCGGCCTGACCGGACGGTCGGGACTCCAAAACACCGTCCACCTCGTCCACCTCGGCCACATTGGCGGCGGTCCGGTGACGGACCGACACAGACGCCACGGACGCCATTCGCTCGCGCTCGACAATGAGAAAGACCGGTCAGGGAGTCTGCGCGCGGCCCGGCGGGCGGGGATAAAGCGGCGCGGCCCGGCAAGGAACGGGCGGCTTTCAGCGGTTTGAGGCGCGCGAGGGCGGGGATGAAGCCCCTCTCCCATGGGGAGAGGGAGGGGCCCGGCGCGAAGCGGCGGGAGGGTGAGGGGGTAAGCTCTCACCGGATAGACCGTAACCCCTCATCCTCCCACGCCTGACGGCGCGGGCCCCTCCTTCTCCCTCTGGGAGAAGGAACGAGTTAGGCGACCTTGGTCAGTCTCAGATCCTGATAGTCATACGAGAAATCGATGTCGGGCGAGACGCCGCGCATCGTGGCGCGGACGGGGGCGCCGTTCTCGATCTCGAAGGTGATGAAGGCGTCTTCCTCGCGGCGGTCGGGGAAGCGGGTGCGGAAGGTCTCCCCGTTGTAGAGTTCAAGTGGGCCCCGCAAGGCGGCGGTGCGCGTGAAGCGAAGCGTCAACCCCGTCTGAGGACGTGTGATATCCGGGCGCGGGCTGTCGACAGGTATCACCCGCTCCCCGATGACAATGTCGCCGTACCAAGGATCACGCCATGTGCCCATGTATGCAGCCAATGGAAGCGACGGCGCGGCCCCCGCTTCCTGCTCGGCGTCGATCCGGGCGGCCGCTTCCAGCGAGCGAGCCGTGCCTGCTGCCTCCAGCCGCTGGCCATCGGCGATCCAGTCGAAGTTGGCCTTGTCCATGACGAGGTCGGCGATGCCCTGACGCAGGGCGCGCAGGCAGAAGCTCTCTTCGGCATTGGTGAAGACGCAGAAGCCGGCGTTGCGGCCCGGGATCAGATAGGTCGAGGAGATGCCGCCGGGCGAGCCTCCGCCGTGGTTGACGATGCGCTCGCCGCGATAGTCCGCGACGGCCCAGCCCATGGCGTAGGTATTGGCGATGGCGCGGCCCGGCAGGGTGTCGGTGGGCCCCGGCGACGAGCCGGAGATGATGTTGGGCCGCCACATCTCGGCGGCTTGGGCTTCCGACCACAGGCGCGGGCCGCCGTCGGGCGCCTGGCCCGAGGCGAGCTGGGTCTTCATCCAGCGGGTCCAGTCCGAGGGTGTCGTGCAGATGCCGCCAGCGGCCGCGGCCGAATCCCAGTTCCAGATGCCGGGGATGGTCTCGCTCAGCAGCGTCATCTCGCCCTGGTAGCGGAGGGGCGGGCCGACGCGGCCGTGAGGCAGGGCCGAGCGCGCAGGGTCCGCCATCGAGGTCATCGGAACGGTGTGGGCCATGCCCAGCGGCGTCAGGATGCGGCTCTGCAGACAGTCCTCGAACGGCATGCCCATCTGCGACGCGACCACCTCCCCGGCGACCACGAACATCAGGTTGCAGTAGTGATACCCGGCCCGGAAGCCGTACTCGATCGGCACATGCGGGATGGCGGCCATGATCTCGGCGCGGGTGCGGTCCGAGTTCGGCCAGAACAGGAGGTCCCCGGCGCCGAGGCCGAAGCCGGCCCGGTGCGAGACCAGATCGCGCACCGTGATGCGCTCGCCGATGAAAGGGTCCGACAGGGTGAAGCCCGGCAGATAGGTGCGCACGGGCGCGTCCCACTGGACCTTGCCTTCGTCGACCAGCATGGCTAGCAGGGCGGCGGTCGTGGCCTTGGTGTTCGACGCGACGGCGAACTGGGTGTCGGCGTTGGCGGCCTCGCCCGAACCCCTGCGCTTCTCTCCATAGCCGCGCGCCATGACGGTGCGGCCGTCGCGCACGACGGCGACGCCCACCGCCGGCTGATCGGGCCAGGCGGCCATGACGCGGCGGACATAGGCGTCGACGGCGTCGGCGAGGGCGGCGTCCTGATCCTGGGCGGAAGCGGCGTGGCTCCAGCCGAAACCTGTGACAGCGGCGCCGGTGAACAGGGCGCCACGGCGCGTCAGGCGAGGCTGGAATCCGGACATGGGACGTCTCCGCTTTACTCAGGCGGCGAAGCTAGCGGGGGGACGCGGCGGAGGCTAGGGCGCCCCGTCTCCGCTCCATCGCGAAGGCGATGGGGAGGACGATCGGAGCGACGCGGAGATCAGGAGGGGACTCTGTCCGCCGCACCGGCGTCCTGCGGCCGCCGGCCCCTCCACCCCTTCGGGGTCCCCCTCCCCACTTCGCTTCGCTCGCAGGGAGGAGACAGGACCCGTGGCGTCTT
>JAEYWU010000034.1 GCA_023428785.1 Pseudomonadota bacterium | reverse complement strand
GCGGAGATCAGGAGGGGACTCTGTCCGCCGCACCGGCGTCCTGCGGCCGCCGGCCCCTCCACCCCTTCGGGGTCCCCCTCCCCACTTCGCTTCGCTCGCAGGGAGGAGACAGGACCCGTGGCGTCTTATGCTCGAAAGGACTAAATACCCGTCTGCAAAGGCAAAGGTCCCAGAGCTTGGCCAAGACTCATCCGTTCTTCTCTCCGGCGACGCACGGCTTCGTGCGCGTGGCGGCCGCGACCCCGGTGGTCCACACCGCCGACCCCAAGACCAACGCCGACGAGCATATCGCCCTGATCGAACAGGCGGCCGGGCAGGGCGTGGACCTGATCGTTTTCCCGGAGCTGAGCCTGTCGGGCTACGCCATCGACGATCTGCTGATGCAGGACGCGTTGCTGGACGAGGTCGAGCGGCAGGTGGTCCGGATCGCGAAGGCGGCCGAGGGCGGGCCGGTGGCGGTGGCGGGCGCCCCTGTCCGGGTCGGCGACCGGCTGCTGAACACGGCGGTGGTGATGGCCGAGGGCTATGTGCTGGCCCTGATCCCCAAAACCTATCTGCCGAACTACCGCGAGTACTACGAGAAGCGTTGGTTCTCGGCGGCGACCGACGATCCGGCCACGATGATCGAGTTCGCAGGCCAGAGCGTCTGGCTGGGCTCCCAGATGGTTTTCCACGCCGACAATCGGCCGGGCTTCACCTTCGGGGTGGAGATCTGCGAGGACTACTGGGCGCCCCTGCCGCCCTCGACGCGGCTGGCGCTCGCGGGCGCGCGCATCCTGCTGAACCTGTCGGCCTCGAATGTGCTGATCGGCAAGGCCGATGACCGGGCGATGCTGTGCTCCAGCCAGTCGGCGCGGGCGATGGCAGGGTATGTGTTCACAGCCTCGGGATGGGGCGAGTCGACCACCGATCTGGCCTGGGACGGGCAGTCCACGATTCACGAGCTGGGCGCCAAGCTGGCCGAGAACGAGCGCTTCACGATGGAGAACGGCTTGACCGTCGCCGACATCGACGTGGCGCGGCTGGGCGCCGAGCGGGCGCGGACCGGCACCTTCGCCGACTGCGCCAAGCGCGAGGTCAATTCGGACGCGTTCGAGACGATCCATTTCGAGGCGCGTGAGCCGGCGGGCGGTGACCTCCTCCGCCCCCTCGACCGCTTCCCGTTCGTCCCCGACGACCCCGCGCGGCTGGATCAGGACTGCTACGAGGCCTTTAACATCCAGGTTCAGGGCCTGATGCGGCGGCTGAAGTCGACCGGCTCGAAGAAGGTCCTGATCGGCGTCTCGGGCGGGCTGGATTCGACGCAGGCGTTGCTCGTCGCGTGCCGGGCCTTCGACCGGCTGGAGATGCCCCGAACCGATATCCTGGCCTATACGATGCCGGGCTTCGCGACCTCGGAAGGCACCAAGTCGAACGCCTGGGCCCTGATGAAGGCGCTGGGCGTAGCAGGCGCGGAGATCGATATCCGCCCGACGGCCGAAACGATGCTGAAGGAGATCGGCCATCCGTATTCGCGCGGCGAGCCGGTCCACGACATCACCTTCGAGAACGTGCAGGCCGGCCTGAGGACCGACTACCTGTTCCGGCTGGCCAACCAGAACGGCGGCTTCGTCTTGGGCACCGGCGACCTGTCGGAGCTGGCGCTGGGATGGTCGACCTATGGCGTCGGCGACCACATGAGCCACTACAACGTCAACGGCGGCGTGGCGAAGACCCTGATCCGGCACCTGATCCGCTGGGTGGCCGACAAGGCGGTGGTGGGCGAGGCGGCGTCGCCGACCCTGCGCGCCATCCTGGAGACCGAGATCTCACCCGAGCTGGTTCCGGCGAAGGACGGCCAGATCCAGTCGACCGAGAGCATGGTCGGCCCCTATGCGCTGAACGACTTCTTCCTGTTCTACATCACCCGCTTCGGCATGGCGCCGTCCAAGGTGGCCTATCTGGCGCACGAGGCCTGGAAGGACGCCAGTCGCGGCGCCTGGCCCGCCGGCACGCCCGAGGACGAGAAGGTCGAATACGATCTTGCGACCATCAAGGGCTGGCTGAGGAAGTTCCTGTTCCGCTTCTTCCAGACCAGCCAGTTCAAGCGCTCGGCTGTGCCGAACGGGCCCAAGGTGGTGACGGGCGGCAGCCTGTCGCCGCGCGGCGACTGGCGGGCGCCGAGCGATGCGACCGCACGGGTGTGGCTGGACGAGCTGGATAGCAACGTTCCCGATTGATCTCGACAGGCGCGAACAGCCGCGCCTAGATCGGCGGATGATCCGCGCACTCCTTTCGCTCCTCGCCCTGCTCGCTCTCGCCACGCCCGCGATGGCCCAGACCTCGGCCGCCTTCCTGCGACAGGAGGCGGCGCGGCCCGACTACATCGCCCACGACGAGGCGGAGATCCTGATCCGCGACGTGACCGTGATCGACGGCACCGGCGCGCCGGCCCGACCGCATATGAGCGTTCTCATCCGCGACGGGCGGATCGCGGCGGTCGGTCCGGTCGGCGAGGTGTCCGGTTCGGCCTCTGCCACCGTGATCGAAGGCGCCGGACGCACCCTGATCCCGGGCCTCGTGCTGATGCACGAGCACATGTTTTATCCTACGGGCGAGTCCAACTATGGCGAGATGAGCCACAGCTTCCCGCGGCTGTATCTGGCGGGCGGGGTGACAACGCTCAGGACCGCCGGCTCGATGTCGCCCTACGCTGACCTGAACCTCAGGAACGCGATCGCGGCCGGCGCCATCCCCGGCCCGGACATGGACATCACGGCTCCCTATCTGGAGGGGCCCGGGCTGCCGATCGCACAGGTCAACGCGCTTGAGGGCGCGGACGACGCCGAACGGATGGTGCGCTACTGGGCGGCCGAGGGCGCCAGCTCCTACAAGGTCTATATGAACATCCGGCGCGACGAGCTGGACCGGATCATCGAACTGGCCCACGCGAACGGCCAGCGGGTGACGGGGCATCTGTGCTCGATCACCTATCGCGAGGCGGCCGAGGCGGGGATCGACAATCTTGAGCACGGCTTCTTCGCGGCGACCGACTTCGCGGAAAACCACGAGCCCGAAACCTGCCCGGGTCAGACACAGTCGATCCTGTCGCTCCTGCGGATGGACCCGGCCACGCCGGAGGCGCAGGCGCTGATCCAGCTGCTGGTCGAGCATGATGTGGCCCTGACCTCGACCCTTACGATCATCGAGACCTTCACGCCGGGCCGGCCGCGGGCTCCCGACGCGGCGCTCGATTTGCTGACCCCGCCGGTGCGCGAACAGTATGAATCCACCTGGACCCAGATCCAGCCGGGCGTCGCCGGTCCGATGGCGCAGCTGCTGGCGCGGGAAATGGCGATGGAGCGGGCCTTCGTCGCCGCTGGCGGCACGCTGCTGGCCGGCACGGACCCGACGGGATACGGCGGCGTGATCCCGGGTTTCTCGTCCTGGCGGCAGTTGCAGCTTCTTCTTGAGGCAGGGTTCAGTCTGGAAGAGGTGGTCCGGATCACGACCCTGAACGGCGCCGAATACCTGGGCCGCGCGGCCGAAGTCGGCTCCATCGAGATCGGCAAGCGCGCCGACCTGGTCCTGCTGGACGGCGACGCCGCGACCGGGCCGCTCGCGCTGGACGGGGCCGAGATCGTTTTCAAGGCAGGCGTCGGTTACGATCCGCAGGTCATCATCGACAGCCTTGAGGGTGCGGTCGGCCTCTACTGAGCGGGGCGGACAGCGGCTGATCGCTGGGCCTGCGCATCGACGGGCGGGCGCCGTCGGACGCGACAGCGCGTGTGTGGCTGGACGAGCTGGAGGCGAACGTCCCGGACTAAGACCGGCCGATCATCTCAACAAAGATCAGAGTAAGAACGGACACGAACCCGAGCGGTAACGCGACCCGGATGATCGGGACAAGAGCGCGTGTATGACCATCGGTCTCACGCAGGCGGCGGGAGTAGAGCGTCTCGAGAGAAATGCCGAGATTTAGACCATTCCAGCCCCAAATCCGTGGCGTGTCTCTTGGCAGGTCGCCGGTGCGGACCAAGGCGTCGATACGAAGGTCAAGGTAGGTCGCGAGCAGCAGTCCGGTCACCAGCGCCAGGCCGGCGGAGATGGCCAGTAAGGGGGTCAAGGCAGCTCGCCCAGGAACTCCAGGATTGCGGCCTCGGCGGTTGGTTCGTCCAGCATCGGCGCGTGGCCGACGGCCGGGACCTCGACGTAGCGCATCTCGGGCGCCTTCTTGCGCATCTTGGTGGCGATCGGCTCGTCCAGAAGGTCGGACACGCCGCCCCGGATCAGCATGGTCGGCCGGTCCTTCGTCAGCTTCTTGAAGACCGGCCACAGGTCCGGCACCAACGCCTTCTGGCCGGCCGCGCGGATCGGGACCGAGATGTCCGGATCATAGTCCAGCACCGGCCCGGCGTCGGTCTCGCGGAAGACGCGGCGGGCGAAGGCTTCCCAGTCTTTCGCCTTGTAGTGGGGCAGGGCGACGGCGTTGTGCTGCTTCACATAGGCGATCGCCTCGGCCCAGGTCGGGGTCTCGACGGGCTTGCCGGCATAGGCGGCGATGCGGGTCAGGCCGACCATCGAGACCTCTGGCCCCACGTCGTTCAGGATGGCGGCGGTGATCAGCTTGGGCTTGAGGCCCGTCAGCGCCATGGTAATCAGCCCGCCCATCGAGGTGCCCAGGAAGATCGCTTCCTTCAGGCCCAGCTGCTCGAACAGGCAGACGACGTCCTGGGCATAGGTGTCGGGCTGATAGGTCATGGGATCGGCGGCGCGTTCCGAGCGGCCCCGGCCGCGCACGTCCACCGCGATGACCCGCCGGCCGCTCTCGGCGATGCGGCCCGCGATATGGCCGAAGTCCGCAGAGTTGCGCGTCAGGCCGTGGATGGCGATGACCGGCAGCCGGGCCGGGCCCGAGGCCGCCGCATAGTCCCGCGCATAGAGCGACAGTCCGTCATTCGAGGTGAACCAGCGATGGGCGTAGTCGGTCATGAGCGGGGCTCCCTCTTCACCGGCGGATGAATAGCGGGCGGACCGCGCCGGGCAAAGGCTTACGAGTCTGTAATGTTGCGGCCCGGTCCCTGACGGCTAGGGTGCCCGCCATCCTTGTCCCGAGAATGGACCCCGCCCATGTTTCGACGCTCTGGCGCCATCGCCGCCCTTCTGGCCTGCTTTTCCATGACCGTTCCGATCTCCGCCGCCGCCCAGGACACGCCCGCCTCGCCGCAGGCCGAGAGCGACGATCCCTATCTGTGGCTGGAAGAAATCCACGGCGAGCGCGCCATGGAGTGGGTCAACGCCCACAATGAGCATTCGCTGGGCGTGCTGCAGGGCGACCCCCGGTATCAGGGCTTCTACGACGAGGCCCTGGCGATCCTTCAGGCGACCGACCGCATCCCGTCGCCGGGCTTCACTCCGGGCGGCCACATCGACAACTTCTGGCAGGACGCCGACCATGTGCGCGGCATCTGGCGGCGGACGACGCTCGACAGCTACCGCTCGGGCGACACCCAGTGGGAGACGATCCTGGACTTCGACGCCCTGGCCGAGGCCGAGGGCGAGAACTGGGTCTACAAGGGCGCGACCTGCCTGGCCCCCGAAGAGCGCTACTGCCTGGTCAGCCTGTCGGACGGCGGCCGCGATGCGGTGACGATCCGCGAATACGACACGGTCGAGCGCGCTTTCGTCGAGGGCGGCATCGTCCTGCCGGAGAACAAGTCCAACGTCTCGTGGATCGACCACGACACCCTGCTGATCGGCACCGACTGGGGCGACGGCACCATGACCGACAGCGGCTATCCCAACACGGTGCGCGTGCTGCGCCGGGGCGAGACGCTGGATCAGGCGCGTGAGATCTTCCGGGGCCAGACGACCGATGTGGCGTCCTCGGGCTACACCCTGCGTGATGCCGACGGCGTGGTTCAGGCGACCCTGATCAACCGGGCCATCACCTTCTATGAATCCGAGACTTTCCTGGTGAACCCGGACTGGTCGACCACGCCCCTGCCGATGCCGACGCGTTCGTCCATCCAAGCCCTGGTCGGCGGCCGTCTAGTCTTCACGACCGAACAGGACTGGACCGCGCCGACCGGCGAGAGCTTCTCGTCGGGCGACCTGATCGCCTGGAACCTGGATGCGCTGAAGGCCGATCCGACGAGCGCGCGCCCGGAGCTGGTCCTGCACCCGGGCGAACGTGACGCCATCGAAGGCGTCACGGCCACGCGCGACCAGCTGGTCGTGGGCCTGTTCGAAAACGTACGCGGCTCGGTCTATGTGCTGCGTCCCGAAGGCGGCGCCGAATGGAGCCGCACCCGTCTGGACTTGCCCGAGAACGTCACCGTCGGCCTTGGCTCGGCGGACAGCGAGAGCGACCAGCTCTTCGTCAATGTTTCGGGCTATCTGAATCCGAACTCGCTGTGGCTGGCCGACGCCTCGACCGGCGCGGTCGAGCAGGTCCGCAGCCTGCCGGACCGTTTCGACACCGAAGGCCTCGTGGTCGAGCAGTTCGAGGCCCGCTCGGCCGACGGCACCATGATCCCCTATTTCGTGGTCCACCGTGAAGACATGCCGATGGACGGCTCCAACCCGACGCTGCTGTATGGCTACGGCGGCTTCCAGAACTCGCTCCTGCCCGGCTATTCGGGCACGGTCGGCAAGCTGTGGCTCGAGAACGGCGGCGTCTATGTGATCGCCAATACGCGCGGCGGCGGCGAGTTCGGTCCGCGCTGGCACCAGGCGGCGCTGCAGGAAAACCGCCAGCGAGCGCACGAGGACTTCCAGGCCGTGGCGCTCGACCTCATCGCCCGCGACATCACTTCCCAGCCGCACCTCGGCATCATGGGCGGCTCGCAGGGCGGCCTGTTCATGGGCGCGATGCTGACCCAGCGCCCGGACCTGATCAACGGCGCGGTCATCCAGGTGCCGCTGTTTGACATGCTGCGCTTCCACCGCCTGCTGGCGGGCGCGTCGTGGATCGCCGAATACGGCAACCCGGACATCCCGGAGCAGCGCGCCTGGATCGCCGAATATTCGCCCTACCAGAACCTGCGCGCGGGCCAGCCCTATCCGGAGGTCTTCATCCACACCTCAACGGCCGATGATCGGGTGCACCCCGGCCACGCCCGCAAGGCCGCCGCGCGTCTGGAAGAGCTGGGCTATCCGGTCCTGTATTTCGAGAACACCGACGGCGGCCATGCGGCCGGCGCCAACCTGCTGCACACCGCCCGCCGGATCGCGCTGGAGTACACCTATCTCGCGCGCCGTTTGATGGACACGCCGGCGCAGGAATAGGCGCGTTCAGCGTCCCGTCATCTGGGCCCCGGTACCGACCGGGGCCCGTTTCGAGTTGGAGTAGCCCATGCGAACCCTCGTCCTCGCCCTCATGATGTCCTCGGTATCGTCCTTCGCCCTGGCCCAGGCGGATCCGGCGGCGACGAGCCAGCCCGTGTCAGTGATCTCGCCCGCCATGCCCACGGCGCTCGATCCCGAGAGCGTCGCCGCCGCCGACCCCTACATCTGGCTGGAGGACGTGAACGGCGAGCGGGCGATGGACTGGGTCCGCGCCGCCAATCAGGACGCGCAGGCCGCGCTCGACGCTGACCCGCGATTCGAGCAGTATCGCGAGGAGGCCTACGCCATCCTGTCGGCGACCGACCGCATCGCCATGCCGCACATGCAGGACGGCATGGTCTTCAACTTCTGGCAGGACGACAGACACCCCAAGGGCATCTGGCGCCGGGCCGCGCCGGACGGCTATCGCGCCGGGTCACCGGCGTGGGAGACCGTCCTCGACATCGACGCCCTCGATCAGGTCGAGGGCCGCGACTGGGTCTGGAAGGGCGCGACCTGCTACGGGCCGGACGAGCGTCTGTGCCTGATCGCCCTGTCGGACGGCGGCGGCGATGCGGTGGTGGTGCGCGAGTATGACACCCACGCCCGGGTCTTCGTCGAGGGCGGCTTCAACCTGCCGATGGGCAAGCACCGCTATGACTGGCTCGACGCCGACACGCTTCTGGTCGCGACCGACTTCGGCGAGGTCGACGGCCAGCCGTCCCTGACCGAGAGCGGCTATCCCTACATCGTGCGCGCCCTGTCGCGCGGCCAGACCCTGGCCGAGGCCACGACGGTCTTCGCAGGTCAGCAGGGCGACGGGGGCTATGGCGTCAATCCGTCCGTCTATCGCGGGCCGGAAGGAGAGGTGGAGGCGGTCCTGATCAACCGCCCGTTGGATACCTTCCGCTCTGAGACATACCTCCTGACCGAGCGCGGCCCTGATCGCCTTGGCCTGCCGTCGCGCGCGACAGTCTGGGGCACGATGCGGCATAACGGCCAGTCTCCCGTCGATCTGATCTTCTCGGTCGAGGAGCCCTGGGAAGGGCCGTCAGGCCGTGAGTTCACGGCCGGCAGCCTCGTCCGTTACAGCCTGCCGCTTCTGGATGGCCTTAATCCGGGTGAGATCATCGTCACCAACGCCAGCCCGCTGATCTTCCAGCCGAGCGAGCGTCAGTCGATTGAGAACGTGGCGGTGACCCGCGATCGCGTGGTCGTGTCGATGTTCGACAATGTAGTCGGCCAGCTACGCGTCTTCGCTGATCGCGGCGAATGGGGCTGGCCCGAGACGGTGATCACCGTGCCGGATAACTCCACGGTTGCCCTGGTCGACGCGGGCCGGTCGTCGAACCAGATCTACTATTCCGTCGAGGGCTTCCTGACGCCCACGACCCTGATGACCGCCGATGCGGGCTCGGGCGAGATGCAGCGCCGCGCCGACCAGTCCCGCACGCTCGACATCGGCCAGGTCGTGGCCTCCATGCCCGCCCGCTTCGACGCCTCGGGCGCCGTGGTCGAGCAGTTCGAGGTCGCCTCGACCGACGGGACGATGATCCCCTATTTCGTGGTGCGCCCGCGTGATCTCGAGATGGACGGCTCGGCTGGGACGATCATGTACGGCTATGGCGGCTTCAACATCTCCAAGCCGGCCGACTACATCCCTGAGATGGGCCGGCTGTGGCTCGAGAACGGCGGGGTCTATGTCATCGCCAACATCCGCGGCGGCGGCGAGTTCGGCCCGGCCTGGCACCAGGCGGCGCTGCGCGAGAACCGCCAGCGGGCCTTTGACGACTTCGCCGCTGTCGGCCAGGACCTGATCGCGCGCGGCATCACCAGCCCCGAGCATCTGGGCATCTATGGCCGCTCGAACGGCGGGGTCCTGACCTCGGTCTCGGTCACCCAGCACCCGGAGCTGTTCAATGCGGCGGTGATCGAGAGCCCGCTGATCGACATGCTGCGCTATCACGAACTGCCGGCCGGGGCCTCCTGGATCGGCGAGTACGGCGACCCGCGCGTGCCCGGCGACGCGGCGTTCATCGCGGCCTATTCTGGCTATCAGAACGCGCGGCCGGGCATCGAGGACTTCCCGCGCGTATACATCACCACCAACACCCACGATGACCGCGTCCATCCGGGCCATGCGCGCAAGTTCGCCGCCCGGCTGGAGGAGTACGGCTACGATCCGATCTATTTCGAGGATACGGCCGGCGGGCATTCCTATGACGCCGACCCGGCGGCCAACGCCCGCCGCTGGGCCCGCCACTACGTCTATTTCGCCCAGCAGCTGATGGACTAGGCGGACAAGGAAAAAGGGCCCCGGATCGCTCCGGGGCCCTTTGACTGTCTGTGATGGCCTTGCGGGCTTACGAAGCCGGGCGGGCCATCGGCGTGCGGGCGCGCAGGGCCGCGCGGGCGGCTTCCAGGGCGGCCGGCTGCAGCGGGATCAGGCCCCGGTCAGCCAGGTAGCCGTCCGGACCGGCGGCGGCGTCCGACAGATACTCTTCCAGGAACTCGGCCAGGCCCTGGGTGGTCTGCAGGTGGCTGATCTTCACATAGAGGAACAGCGAGCGGCTCAGCGGATAGGAGCCGTCCGCGATGGTGTCGGCGTTTGGTTCGACGCCGTTGATGCGGGCCGCGCGCACCGAGGTCAGGTTCTCTTCCAGGAAGGAATAGCCGAACACGCCGACCGAACCCGGGGTGCGGGTCAGGGTCTGGACGATGACATTGTCGTTCTCGCCCATGTCGGTCCAGCGGTTGTCCTCACGCAGCGTGTGGGCCACGGCCTCGAAGCGGTCCTCGTCGCTGTCGGCCAGGGCGGCCACCGACGGGATTTCCTCGGCGCCCGGGGTCATGCCCAGCTCCAGGAAGGCGTCGCGGGTGCCCGAGGTCGGCGGCGGGCCATAGACGGCGATGGCCTGGGCCGGCAGGGCCGGGTTGACCTGGTTCCACTGGGTGTAGGCGTTGGCGCCCAGCTGGCCGCCGGCGTTCGGAACCTCGGCGGCGAGCGCCATGTAGAGGTCCTGCAGGCGGAAATCGAAGTCGGCGCCGTCGCGGGCCGTGGCGATGACGATGCCGTCCGAGCCGATCTGGATCTCGAGGATCTGGTCCACGCCGTTGGCCGCGCAGGTGTCGAACTCCGACTGCTTCATCGGGCGCGAGGCGTTGGCGATGTCAGGGGTTCCTGCGCCGACGCCGGCGCAGAAGGCCGCGATGCCGCCGCCGGTGCCCATCGATTCCACGCGCGGCGCGGCGCCGCCCGAACGCTGGGCGAAGGTCTCGGCGACCCGGGTCGTGAAGGGGAAGACGGTCGAGGATCCGGCCGCCCAGATTCCTTGGCCGCCTGCGCCGGCGCCCGCGCCACCGCCCTGCGGCCCACAGGCCGAAACCATCAACAGCGCGATCGCACCGGCCGCCAGCTTCTTCATCGTCTCATCCCTGGGCGCTGGATGCGCCTTCGGGCCGCTCGATACGATGCGTCAATGACACCCCGTCGAAGGAGGGGCGACATTCATCAGACGACGGAGTGACGGTTCCGTGACGCCCTGCAGCAGCGAAGCGAAGGCTGAAGCCAAAGCCCTTACAGAAGGCGCTTGCGCATCACCTGGCTGAGCATGTCGATCAGGGTCACCGTGATCACCACGATGATCGCGATGGCCGACACCTCGCGGTAATTATAGCTGTTGAAGGCGTCGATCAGGGTCGAGCCGATGCCGCCCGCGCCGATCAGGCCCAGAACCGTCGCCGCGCGGGCGTTGGATTCAAAGCGGTACAGCGCAAACGAAGTCCAAAGCGGGGCGACCTGCGGAAGAATCCCCCAGCGGATTTCGTGCATCGGGTGACCGCCGGTGGCGCGCACGCCCTCGACCGGGCCCTTGTCGATCGACTCGACGGCTTCGGAGAACAGCTTGGCCAGCACGCCGCCGGTGTTCAGCGCCAGCGCCAGAACGCCCGGCAGCGGGCCGAGGCCCACGATGATGACGAAGATCAGGCCGATGACCAGGTCGGGCACCGAGCGCATCAGGTCCATGACGCGGCGGACCGGCCAGACCAGCCAGGCCGGGGCCACGTTGCGCGCGGCCATGAATGCCAGCGGGATGGCCAGGAACAGCGCCAGGAAGGTGCCCCACAGCGCGATCATCACGGTCTCGAGCATCTTCTCGATGAAGAACTCGACGCGGGTGAAGTCCGGATTCATCAGCGACCCGGCCAGCTCGCCCGCCGTGGTCGATCCGCTGAACAGGCGCGGCAGGTTGTCGATGTCGACGTATTTGAACGCCACCGCGAGAGCGAGGATCAGACCGCCCCACAGGACGATGTCAAAGATCGCGGCGCCGATGGGCCGGCTGGGCGGGGGCGGTACGGCGGAGGCGTCGACGGACGGAGCAGTCGTCACGGCTGGACTTCCTGGGCGGCCGCCACGCGGGCGTGGATTTCATCGTAGGTCGCCTGGGCCTGGGCGATGCGGGCCTGGTCGCCCGAACGGCGGGCTTCCATCAGGGCGACGGAGGCCTCCATTTCGCGCACCGGGTCCAGATAGCTGTCGTCAGCCGCCTGGAAGCCGCCGTACTCGAGATCGTCCAGGATGGCGCGTTCCTCGGGCTGGTCGCCATAGGTGAGGAAGAAGCTGCGGATGCGCTCGGTCACCGACGGATCGACATCGCCGCGCACCACGATCGCGCTCTCGGGGATCGGCGGGCTTTCCCAGATGACGGTGATGTTGCGGAAGGCGTTGGGGTTCTGGCGCTCGGTGAAGAGCAGGCCCACGTCATTGTTGGTGGCGATGTCGACCTGACCGTTGGCCACGGCCAAGGCGTTGGCCTGGTGGTTGGCCGAGCGGACCTCGCTGAAGCATTCCGACGGCTCGATCTGGGCCGGGCCGAACAGGAAGGCCAGGGGCGCCAGGGTGCCCGAGGTCGAGCGGGCGTCGCCCATGCCGAAGGAATAGCGGCCGCCGCACGCCATGACGTCCTGCAGGGTGATGCCCGAGCCCGTGCGGGTGATCAGGACCGAGCGATAGTGGGTCTCGCCCTCGCGGTTCATGATGCGGCCGATGATGTGGCCTTCGGCGCGGCGCGTGGCGTCCAGCGCCGGCAGGGCCGACATCCAGGCGACCTGGATCTGGCCGGCCCGCATGGTCTCGACCAGCACGGTGTAGTTCGGCACGAAACGCAGCTCGACCTCCAGCCCGGTCTCGGCCTCGAGATCCTCGATCAGGGGGGCCCACAGGGGCTCGGCCGCGGCCTGGCTCTCGGCCGGCAGGACGGCGAAGACGATGCGGTTCGGATCGGCCTCTTCGCCGCCGCCGCAGGCGGTCAGCAGGGCCGTGACGCCCAGGGCGCCGGCGAGCAGGGCGCGTCGCGCGATGGAGCCGATCATGTGGGATCTCCTTCCCAGAAGGCGTCCTCGATCTCGGGACCATAGATTTCGATGAGCGTCGGCTTGTCCAGGCCAGACGACGGACCGTCATAGGCGACCTTACCGGCCTTCAGGGCGATTACGCGCTGGCAGTAGCGGATGGCGTAGTCGACCTGGTGCAGGGTGACGATGACGCCCATGCCGTCGCGCTGGTTAAGCTCGACCAGCTGCTCCATGACCTTGCGGGCAGAGACGGGGTCGAGCGAGGCGACCGGTTCGTCGGCCAAAATGGCCTGGGCGCCCTGGACGATCGCGCGGGCGATGGCGCCGCGCTGCTGTTGGCCGCCCGACAGGGTGTTGGCCCGCTGAGCCGCATAGTCGGACACGCCCACGCGGTGCAGCGCGGCCATGGCGCGGGCCTTGTCCTCACGCGACCACGAGCCGAACAGGCCCGAGAAGAACGGCACCCGGCCCAGCACGCCCAGCATGACGTTCGAGAACAGGCTCAGCCGGCCCACCAGGTTGAACTGCTGGAAAATCATGCCGAGCTTGGCGCGGGTCTTGGCCACGTCGCCGGCGATGCGGCCATTCTTCTGGACCGTGCGGCCGAAGACCTCGATCACGCCCGGGCCGGAATCGATCGTCTGCAGGCCCGTGATCGAGCGCAGCAGGGTGGACTTGCCCGAGCCCGACGGGCCGATCAGGGCGACCATCTCGCCCGGCCCGACCTCGACAGAGACCCCGTTCAAGGCCTTGCGCTGGCCGAAGGTTTTGGAAACGTCGCGCACAGAGGCGACGGCTGCGGAAGTAGCGGTCATGCGGTCGCTGTCCGACGCCTCAGTTGAATGCCGTGTGTGAACGCGCTCCTTAGCGGAACGTCTGCGACGGTTTCATGACACGCCGCCCCCTTGCGGGGCAAGCGCGGGCGCAAAACGAAACGCCGCCGCCCGGTGGGGCGACGGCGCTCGAAGTCGACAGGTCCGGTCCCCGTGGGGACCGCAGGGATCAGTCGGCGTCCATCTCGCGGACCTCGACCGGCAGGCCCAGGCTTTCGAGTTGCGGCTGGACCACCGAGGCGTCGCCCACGACGATCCAGACGAACTGCGAAGGATCGACAGCCTCGCGCACGGCCTGGTTCAGCGAATCGACCGTCAGGGCGCGATAGCGGTCGCCCGCCTCTTCCCAGTAGGTGTCCGACCGGCCGAGCAGTTCGTTGGACTGCAGGGTGCCGAGCACGGCCGCAGAGACCTCGAACTGACCGGCGAGGCGGCGGGTCGAGCTGTCGCGGACGCGGGCGGCTTCGTCGGCCGAGACGCCGTTGTCGCCCAGGAAGGCCTGGTGCAGGGCGATCAGCGAGGCGATCGATTCACCCGTGCGGTCGGCCTGGACCGGCGCATTGATGACGTAGGGCGAGCGGCCTTCCAGGCTGGAGACCGAGCTGCGCGCGCCATAGGACCAGCCGCGGGTCTCGCGCAGGTCCGAGTTGATCCGCGACCAGAAGGCGGTGCCGAGGATTTCGACGCCCGACCCGATGACCAGGCGGTCGTCGGCGCCGGCGATGTCCAGCACCTGGCCGCCGAGGATCAGCGACTGGGGCGACTGGGGCCGATTGATCAGGATGATGCGCGGCTGCACCGGCTGGACCGTGACCTCGGCCTTGGTCCCGCGCGGCGTGGACGGAGCCGCCCAGTCACCGAAGCGGGCTTCCAGCTCGGGCATGATCTCGGCCAGCGGACGATCCGACACCACATAGATGCGGGCGTTGTCCGGACGGATCCAGGCGTCGTGGAAGGCGTCGAGTTCCGCGGGGCCGGCGGCCGAAACCACCTCGGGATCACCCAGGCCCGACGGGCCGCGGCCGTAGGCGCCCCCGTACAGGGTCTCATACAGGGCCGCATTGCCCAGTCCGCCCGGCGAGGCGCGCTCGGCGGCGATGGCCGACAGCTGCTGCTCGCGCAGGCGCTCGACGACAGCCGGCTCGAAGTCGGGATTGCGCACCACCGTCGACAACAGGTCCAGCGACGGGCCGAGGTTGGCCGTGACGGTGCTCAGCGTCACGGTCGTGCGGTCCATCGAGGCGTTGGCGCTGATCGAGGCGCCGAGGCTTTCGCGGGCCACGGCCAGTTCGTTCGCGTCCATGCCGCCGGCGCCTTCGGTCAGGGCCCGCAGCATCAGGGACTGGACGCCCAGGCCGTCCGCGGCGTCGGCCGACCAGCCGGCGTCGAATTCGACGGCGACGCGAGTCACCGGCACGCGGGCTGACTGGGTGGCGATCACCTGCACGCCGTTCGACAGGGTCGCGCGGCTGACGTCCGGGAAGTCCAGCGAGGGGACCTCGCCGATTTCCGGCATCGGCGGACGGGCGGTCGGCTGATATTCGCTGGCCGGGGCCGACGGACGGGCGCCCGACGGAGCGGCCGCGGCGTCCTCATAGGCTTCGCGCTCACCCGGCTCGACGGTCAGGGTGAAGGCGGGACGAGCCAGCCAGTTCTGCATCACGCTGCGCACGGCTTCAGGCGTCACCGAGGCCAGGTCTTCCAGCTCGGTGCGGTAGAAGTTCGGGTCGCCGGCGTACAGGGCGCCTTCGGCCAGGGTGTTGGCGCGGCCGTTCAGCTGCTCCAGGCCGCCGATCCGCTGGGCCAAGGTCTGGGTGATGACGCGCTGGACTTCCTCGTCGGTCGGGCCGTTCTGGATGAAGTCGGCGATGATCTGGTCCATGCGGGCGCGCACGGCGTCCGCGTCCTCGCCTGGCTTGACGTTCACGGTCACGTCGAACCAGCCCACGCGGTGGAAGGCCATGTAGGTCGCCGAAACCGAGACCGCCGTCTCGTCGCCTCGCACCAGCTCATTGTCCAGGCGCGAGGAGGCCAGGCCGCCCAGGACGCGCGCGGCCACTTCCAGCTCGGCGGCGTCGCCGTCCAGCATGCCCGGGGTCGGCCAGTAGCGCTGGATCGAAACATAGGGAACGCGGTCGTGCATGGTCCGCTCGATCGGGGCGTCCAGCGCCGGGATCGGGGCCTGGGCCGGCTCATTGACCGGGCCGGCCGGGATCGGGCCGAAGTAGTGGTTCATCAGGGTGCGGGCGGTGGCGGTGTCGATGTCGCCGGCCAGGACCACGATGGCGTTGTTGGGGCCGTAGTTCTCGGTGAACCACTGGCGCACGTCATCCATCGACGCCGCGTCCAGGTCGGCCATCGAGCCGATGGTCGAGTGGCGGTAAGGGTGACCCTCCGGGAACAGGGCCTCCAGGATGGCGTATTCGGTCAGGCCGAAGGGCTGGTTGTCGCCTTGGCGCTTCTCGTTCTGGACGACGCCGCGCTGCAGATCGAGCGTCTCCTGGGTGATGGCGCCCAGCATGTGGCCCATGCGGTCGCTTTCCAGGTACAGCGCCTGTTCCAGGGCCGGGGTCGAGACCGTCTGGAAGTAGTTGGTGCGGTCGAACCAGGTGGTGCCGTTCAGGGCGGTGGCGCCGATGCCGGTCAGGCGGGTGATGTAGCTGCCCGGCGCGTTCTCCGAGCCGCCGAACATCAGGTGTTCGAACAGGTGGGCGAAGCCGGTGCGTCCGGTCGGCTCGTCCTTGGAGCCGACATTGTACCAGACCGACACGGTGACGATCGGATTGGCGCGGTCCTCGTGGACGATGACCGTCAGGCCGTTGTCCAGGGTGAAGGTCTCATAGGGGATCTGGACGCCCTGCAGCAGTTCCGAGACGGGCGCGGCCTGGGCCACGGGGTCCGCCGTCTGGGCCCACACCAGGGTGGGGCTGGACGCCACGATGAGGGCGGCGGCCGCCCCCGCTACGATACCGGTAAACAGACGCATGCTTTGTGATCCTTTGAACCGCCCCTGGGCGGCGGCAACCTATGGGCCGTATGGGGGCGAGGCAAGCGCCCACCCCGCGCGCGGGCGCAAGCTACAGAGGCGACGGCATGCGGCAAGTTACGGGTCGGTAACCTTTGGCCGATCCGGCCCAACGCCGCGTCCCGCCACGAAATTACCACTTTACATGACGGTCGCATTTCCCCATATCGCGCCTTCCGGCGGACCCCGTAGGTCTGTGTCTGCGCCGCTAACGCCGGTCTGGGTTCAACAACTAGCAGGGGGTTACGTGAATTGCGCACGTACCAAACTCCCCTGGACCTGGTCCGTGAGCGGTCTCCGGAGCGACCCGTCGCCCTTGTGCGACGTCGTTCCGTTTCCGTAGCGGCGCGCTGGTTCCAGGATAATTTGAAAGCTGACGTCTTCTATGCGGTGAAGGCGAACCCTTCGCGTTGGGTCATCGAGACCCTTGTTGAGGCGGGCGTCACCTCGTTCGACGTCGCGTCCCTGGCCGAGATCGAGCTGGCGCGGTCGGTGCTGCCAACGGCGCGCCTGGCCTTCATGCATCCGGTCAAGAGCCGCTCGGCCATCTCCAAGGCCTATTTCGAGCACGGTGTGCGCACCTTCTCGCTCGACTGCCAAGACGAGCTGGACAAGATTCTCGACGCGACGGGGCAGGCCTCTGACCTGAACCTGGTGGTGCGCATGGCCGTCTCGGCCGACGGCGCGGCCTATACGCTGTCGGGCAAGTTCGGCGTCTCGGTCGATCAGGCCCCGACCCTGCTGATGGCGGTGCGCCAGGCGGTCAAGGACGGCCTGATGGGCGTCAGCTTCCACGTCGGCTCGCAGTGCATGCGCCCGACCGCCTATCAGGCGGCGATGGCCCAGGTCGGCCGCGCGATCTCTCGCGCCGGCGTGATCGTCGACATCGTCGATGTCGGCGGCGGCTTCCCCTCGGTCTATCCGGGCATGGTCCCGCCGGACATGCAGGAATACGCCGACGCCATCCATCGCGGCTTCAACGAGATGCCGGTGTCGGAAACGACCGAGCTGTGGTGCGAGCCCGGCCGCGCGCTGGTGGCTGAATCGTCGTCGGTCCTGGCCCGGGTCGAGCTGCGCAAGGGCGACGCCCTGTATCTGAACGACGGGTCCTACGGCTCGCTGTTCGACGCGACCCACTCGCGCTGGCCCTTCCCGACCAAGCTGGTCTCCGACCGTGAGGCGGCGTCTGATCTGAAGGCCTTCCGCTTCTACGGTCCGACCTGCGACAGCATCGACCACATGCCCGGCCCGTTCTGGCTGCCGGCGGATGTGAGGGAAGGCGACTTCATCGAGATCGGTATGCTCGGCGCCTACGGCGTGGCCATGTCGACCGGCTTCAACGGCTATGGCGAGCACGACATCGCCTTCGTCGAGGACGCCCCGATGGCCTCGCTCTATGGCCTGGCGCCCCGCTCGATCCCGACTGTGCGCACCACGGCCGAAGAGCAGGCCCGCAAGGTCGTCCGCCTGTCGCGTCCCAAGGGCAAGGCTGGCGTTCGCACCAAGAAGCGCCGCTAGAGCCTAGCGGCCCTTCCTGAACTCGGCGTCGAAGCGGGCGCGGTCAGCCTTGACCAGTTCCGTGCGCGCCCGGTCGCGAGCCTCGATAGCCAGTCGCGCCGCGCCCAGCGAGACGGCTGAGCCGGCGTCCGCCAGCGACCGCAGGGCTTTCTGGACCCGGATGGCGACGGCGACATCGCTGCTGCCATAGCGGATCAGCGGTCCGAAGACGTCGTGAACCAGCACGCCCGGTTCCAGCACTGGCCGGGTGACGCGGCTGTTATCCAGATTGATGTCGTTGTCCTGGATCTGAGAGCGGCCCCAGTCGTCCAGCAGGCGCAAGGCGACGCCTGTGATCTGGATGGCGGTTCCGGGGTCGTTGACTGCCGGCGACAGGGCGCGCTCGCCGATCTCGCCCAGCACAATGAGCCCGTAGCGCGGATCCTGCTCGAATGTGCGTGACCGGGCGACGCTGAACGACGCCTGCAGCTCCGCCTCGACCTCATCGGTCAACATCGGAATGGACACCCGGCCCAGCGTCTCGCCCCGCCGTCGGAACGCGCCGACCGGGGCCAGAATTTCCACGCGAAACTCCTCGGCTTCGGCGATTTCCTGCAGGCGGCTCAGGTCGATGTTCTGCACATATCCGGTCCGCGTGGCGCGGATGTCGGCCCCGGACGCCGGCGGTCCCGGGTGCGTCGGCGGCTGCTGAGCCAGGCCTTCGGCCGTCCGCTCCTCGACCAGTTCGATCATGTGGCTCAACCGGGCCAGGCTGGCCAGCCTGTTGATCCAGGCCAATAGGCGGAAAGCCACCAGCCCCACGACCGCCAGGCTGGTCAGATACAGGACCGCACGACCTTCCGGACCGTAGTAGCGCGCGTTGACCGCCGTGACGGCCACCACCGCATAGAGAAAGGCGCCCACGAAGGTGGAGAGGGACTTCTGTGTCGCCTCGTCGGAGGTGACGAGCGCGGCCACGCGTGGAGACGCGGCCTGCGACACCGCAGTATAGGCGCTCACCCAGGCTCCGAGTGAGAAGGTCGCCACGGCCAGAAGGCTGGAGGCCAGGATCGTCAAGATCGCCTCGACGGACTCTCCGCCGAGCCGGTCCGCGACAGCCTCGGGCACCAGAGGCGAGGCGATGACGGCCAGAAGGGCGGCCGCGACCCCAAATCCTGCATAGAGGCTGGCCCGAAACCAGATCCGGCTCCTGAGCTTGCGCCAGTAGTACTGCCAACGTTTCATCCGGCCCCTCTTCCGAACTGAAAGCCGTGGCTCGCGTTGGTGTTCCAGAACGCGGCGAATAACCTTGGCCGCAAGGCTTGAATCCTGCCGCTTTTAGCCCCTAAAGGGCGCCTCCCGGCGGTCGCTCCGTCCCGACCGGGCCATTGAGGATCGACGGGCGCTCACCAGTAAGGGAAACCAGACCGATGAACGCACCGTCCAATCAAAAGGCCGAACTGCTTCAGAACACCGTCGAGCACGTCGACATCACCTCCTTCGACGCGCGTCCGATCATCGATTCGATGCGCAAGATGTCGTTCTCGTCGCGCGACACCGCCCGCGCGGCCGACATCTTCAACATGGCGCTGGAAGACAAGGACTGCTCGCCGTGGCTGATCCTGGCCGGCTCGACCTCGGCGGGCGGCTGCATGCACGTCTACCGGGACATGGTGAAGCTCGGCATGATCGACGCCGTGGTCGCCACCGGCGCCTCGATCGTCGACATGGATTTCTTCGAGGCCCTGGGCTTCAAGCACTATCAGGCCGCCGGCCCGGTCGACGACAACGTCCTGCGCGACAACTACATCGACCGCATCTACGACACCTACATCGACGAAGAAGAGCTCCAGGCGTGTGACCACACGATCCTCGAGATCGCCAACCGGCTGGAGCCGCGCGGCTACTCCAGCCGTGAGTTCATCTGGGAGATGGGCAAGTGGCTGTCCGAAGGGAACGCCAAGAAGGAAGGCTCGCTGATCCAGACGGCCTATGAAGAGGGCGTGCCGATCTTCTGCCCGGCCTTCGTCGACTCCTCGGCCGGCTTCGGCCTCGTCAAGCACCAGAAGGAGCGAGCCGCCGCCGGCCAGCCCTACATGATGCTCGACGCCATCGCCGACTTCCGCGAACTGACCGACATCAAGATCGCGGCGGGCACCACCGGCCTGTTCATGGTCGGCGGCGGCGTTCCCAAGAACTTCGCCCAGGACACCGTCGTCTGCGCCGAGATCCTCGGCGTCGAGGCCGAGATGCACCGCTATGCGGTCCAGATCACGGTCGCCGACGTGCGCGACGGGGCCTGCTCGTCCTCGACGCTCAAGGAGGCCGCCTCGTGGGGCAAGGTGCAGACCACCCACGAACAGATGGTCTTCGCCGAAGCCACCACGGTGGTGCCGCTGATCGGTTCGGACGCCTACCACCGCGGGGCCTGGAAGACCCGCGAGCCGCGGCGCTGGCAGAAGCTGTTCGAGAAGTGATCCTGAAGGGGCCGGAGCGATCCGGCCCCTTTTTTCATTGCGCGCGACCCGGGCCAGGGCCTCGTCCCGGCGCCTGCGCCGACGCGCCGCCGCGCAATGCCCGGACGGCTCTGGAACCCGCTCCTGTCCTGTCCGCTTGTTCCGGCGAAGGAGTTCGCCATGACGCAGCAGCAACAGCCCCAGCAAACCGAGGACGCCCGCGAGGCGGACGACATGGGCGAGAAGCCCGATCTGGGCCGCACGCCCGACGCCCTGAGCGAAGCCGTGTCCGGCAGCGGCATGGGATCCGACACCCGCGCCGGGTCGCTGCAGGGCGGCGCTGCCACCGGATCGGAAATCGACCCCGACCAGGACCGGATCAATGAAAGCCTGGCCAGCGAGGGCATGGAGTCCGCGGCCTCGCGATCCTCCGAAGGGTCCGATCCCGACCAGTCGATCAACAACACCGGCGAGGATCTGACCGGCCCTGGAGGGGACCCGGCCGAGGGCAAGCGGGGTGCGGGCGACGACGTCGACGCCGCGACGGGCTGACGCGCGCCTCGCCTGCGGCGTGAACCCGCCTTGCGGCCGCCGCAGCCATGCGCCACGGTGAAGCCAACGAAACAGTCTTAGTTCAGGGACGACCCAAGGGATGAAG
>JAEYWU010000140.1 GCA_023428785.1 Pseudomonadota bacterium | reverse complement strand
GCCTTGGGGTCGAGGGCATTCTCGGCGACAACGCGCTGCACCGCCGGGGACAGGTGGGGTTCGTCGGCCTTCACCTGGGCCGAGCCGGCGTTGGCCGGGGCCGCGGCCGGAGCGGGGGCGGCGGCGGCGCCGGAGGCGGCGATCGAGCCGATCTGCTGGCCGGGCGCGACGGTGGCGCCGGCCTCGGCGTCGATGGTCAGAACGCCGGCGGCGGGGGCGGAGACCTCGACAGCCACCTTGTCGGTCTCGATCTCCACCAGCAGCTCGTCCTTGGCGACCGTGTCGCCCGACTTCTTCAGCCAGGTCCCCATCGAGCCCTCGGCGACGCTCTCGCCCATGGTGGGCACGTTGATCGCGACGGCCTCGCCGGAGGGGGCGGCCGGCGCCGGCGCCGGAGCGGCTTCCGCCTTCGGGGCCTCGGCGGCCTTGGCGGCCTTGGAAGCTTCCGCCTTCGCGGCGGCGGGCGCGGCGGCGGCGCCCTCCGACACCACGCCGAGCACGGCGCCGGGGGTCACCGTCTCGCCATCGGGGGCCTTGATCTCGGACAGCACGCCGTCGGCGGGCGACACCACCTCGAGCGAGACCTTGTCGGTCTCCAGCTCGACCAGGACCTCGTCCTTCTTCACCGGGTCGCCGGCCTTCTTGGTCCACTTGCCGATGGTGGCCTCGGTGACGGATTCGCCGAGGGCGGGGGTGAGGATGTCGGCCATGGTGCGTTCCAGGTCTCGTTCAGGTCGATCTGCGGATTAGCGGGCGAAGGCTTCGGTGAGGAAGGCGTCCAGTTCCTTCAGGTGGCGGCTCATCAGGCCGGCGGCGGTCGAGGCCGAGGCCGGACGACCGACGTAGCGCGCGCGCTTCGCCTTCACGTCCAGCTTCTCCAGCGTCAGCTCCAGCCACGGGTCGACGAAGGTCCAGCCGCCCATGTTCTTGGGCTCCTCCTGACACCACACCAGCTCGGCGTTCGGGAAGCGCGCCAGCTCGGTCATCAGCGACTTCATCGGCCACGGATAGAACTGCTCGAGACGCATCAGGTAGACGTCGTCGACGCCGTCCTTCTCGCGACGTTCGAGCAAGTCGTAGTAGACCTTGCCCGAACACAGCACGACGCGGCGGATATCCTTGTCCGCCCGGATCGTCACCCCGGCGACCTCGGGCCGGGTCTGGGCGTCGTCGTGCAGCACGCGGTGGAACGAGCTGCCCTCGGCCATGTCGGCCAGGCTCGAGACCGCCTTCTTGTGCCGCAGCAGCGACTTCGGCGTCATGATGATCAGCGGCTTGCGGAACGGCCGGTGCATCTGGCGACGCAGGATGTGGAAGTAGTTCGCCGGCGTGGTGCAGTTGGCGACCTGCATGTTGTCCTCGGCGCAGGCCTGCAGGAACCGCTCGAGGCGGGCCGAGGAGTGCTCGGGCCCCTGCCCCTCGTAGCCGTGCGGCAGCAGCATGGTCAGGCCGCACATGCGCAGCCACTTGCGTTCGCCGGACGAGATGAACTGGTCGATGACCACCTGGGCGCCGTTCACGAAGTCGCCGAATTGGGCCTCCCACAGCACCAGGGTGTTGGGGTCCGACAGGGCGTAGCCGTATTCGAAGCCGAGCACCGCCTCTTCCGACAGGGCCGAGTCGATGACCTCGAACTGGGCCTGCCTGTCCGACAGGTTGTTGAGCGGCACGTAGCGCCGCTCGGTGGTCTGGTCGACGACGCCGGAGTGGCGCTGGCTGAAGGTGCCGCGCACCGAGTCCTGGCCGGACAGTCGCACCGGGAAACCCTCTTCCAGCAGGCTGGCGAAGGCCAGGCTTTCGGCGGTGGCCCAGTCGATGTTCTGGCCGGTCGCGATCATCTCGCGCCGGCCGTCGATGACGCGCTTGAGCGTCTTGTGGATGTCGACGGCGTTGGGGATGGTCGTCAGCCGGTGGCCGAGGTCGGTCAGGGTCGCGGCCGGCACGGCGGTGTCGCCGCGGCGATCCTCGCCCTCGGGCAGGCCGATGCCGGTCCACTGACCGTCCAGCCAGTCGGCCTTCCGCGCCTCGAACGTCTTGCCGGCCTCGAACTCGGCGTCGAGGAAGGCCTCGAAACGGGCGATCTCGGCGTCGACCTCGGCCTGGCTGATCACGCCTTCCCTGACCAGCCGCTCGGCGTAGATCTCGCGCGTCGACGGCTGGGCGCGGATCTTCGAATACATCAGCGGCTGGGTGAAGGTCGGATCGTCGCCCTCGTTATGGCCGAAGCGGCGGTAGCAGAACATGTCCACCACCACGTCCTTGTGGAACTTCTGCCGGAACTCGGTGGCCACCTTGGCGGCGAAGACCACGGCCTCGGGGTCGTCCCCGTTGACGTGGAAGATCGGCGCCTGGACCATCAGGGCCACGTCCGACGGATAGGGCGACGAGCGGCTGTTCCGCGGCGAGGTGGTGAAGCCGATCTGGTTGTTGACCACGAAGTGGACGGTGCCGCCGGTGCGGTAGCCCTTCAGCCCCATCAGGGCGAAGCATTCGGCCACCACGCCCTGGCCGGCGAAGGCGGCGTCGCCGTGGATCAGCAGCGGCACGACCTTGGAGCGGTCCAGCGCCCACTGCTCCTCGGGCTGGCCGGCGTTGGCCTCGCGGATGTCGAAGGCCTGCTTGGCGCGCGCCTTGCCCAGCACCACCGGGTTGACGATCTCGAGGTGCGACGGGTTGGCCGTCAGCGACAGGTGCACCGTGTTGCCGTCGAACTCCCGGTCCGACGAGGCGCCCATGTGGTACTTCACGTCGCCCGAGCCCTCGATGTCCGAGGGCACGGTCGAGCCGCCCTGGAACTCGTGGAAGATGGCGCGGTAGGGCTTGCCCATGACCGCGGCCAGCACGTTCAGGCGGCCGCGGTGGGCCATGCCCAGCACGATCTCGTCGACGCCCAGGGCGCCGCCGCGCTTGATCACCTGCTCCAGCGCCGGGACCATGGCCTCGCCGCCGTCGAGGCCGAACCGCTTGGTGCCGGGGAAGCGCTTGTGCAGGAAGCGTTCGAACCCTTCCGCCTCGATCAGCTTGTTGAGGATCGCCAGCTTGCCTTCCTTGGTGAAGGCGTTCTGCTCGAACTTGGCGGCGCCCTCGAAGCGCTCCTGCAGCCAGGATTTTTCTTCCGGCTCGGCGATGTGCATGAACTGCACGCCGATGTGGCCGCAGTAGGTGCGCTTCAGGATCGCCAGCACCTCGCGGATGGTGCCGGTCTGCAGCCCCAGCACGCCGTCGAGGAAGATCGGCCGGTCCATGTCGGCTTCGGTGAAGCCGTGGAATTCCGGTGTCAGCTCGGGGTTCTCGGTGGGCTGCTCGATGCCCAGCGGGTCCAGCGTCGCCTGCAGGTGGCCGCGCACGCGGTAGCTGCGGATCAGCATCAGGGCGCGGATCGAGTCCTGCGCCGCAGCGCGGATCTCGTCGGCCGAGGCCGGGGCGGCGGCGGGGGCCGTCTTGCCGGCCTTCTTCGGGTCGGGTCGGGGCGCCGGCCAGCGGCCGTCGAAGACGCCCGTGTCCTCGCTGGGCTCGCTGAGCACCGGACGCCCCCAGGCGCCGGCGGCGGCCGAGGCCTTCACCTGGTCGACGTTGTCACGCAGCTGGTCGAAGAAGGCGCGCCACTCGCCGGACACGGAAGCGGGATCGTCGGCCCACTTCGCGTGGAGATCCTCAATGAAGGCGGCGTTCGACCCGTACAGGAAGCTGGTCTCGGCAAAGACCTGGTTCAGCCGACCGGCATCGTCCGCCATGGTTCTCGTCACGTCCCTGGAAACGCACGCGCACGTCCGCGCGAGGCGACCGGCGCTCATATAGGCCGTGTTTCCTCATGGGTCATGACCGAATAGCGGCGAAGCGCGCGAATTCGGGCGAATTTCGCACGTTTATGCCCCACTACCGGGACATCCATCCGGGGCCGGGAAACGGAAAACGCCCCCGGGCGGATGCCGGGGGCGTCGATGCTCCGCGGGCCGGCGGCTCAGCCCTTGAGCACTTCCACCAGGGTCTTGCCCAGACGCGCCGGCGACGGCGAGACGCGGATGCCCGCCGCCTCCATGGCCGCGATCTTCGATTCCGCGTCGCCCTTGCCGCCCGAGACCACCGCGCCCGCGTGGCCCATGGTGCGGCCCTTGGGGGCGGTGCGGCCGGCGATGAAGCCGACCATCGGCTTCTTGCGGCCCTTCTTCGCCTCGTCGATCAGGAACTGGGCCGCGTCCTCCTCGGCGGCGCCGCCGATCTCGCCGATCATGACGATCGACTGGGTCTCGTCGTCGGCGAGGAAAAGCTCCAGCACGTCGATGAACTCGGTGCCCTTGACCGGGTCGCCGCCGATGCCGACCGCGGTCGTCTGGCCGAGGCCCTCGTTGGTGGTCTGGAACACCGCCTCATAGGTCAGGGTGCCCGAGCGCGAGACCACGCCGACCGAGCCCTTCTTGAAGATCGAGCCCGGCATGATGCCGATCTTGCATTCTTCCGGGGTCAGGATGCCCGGGCAGTTCGGACCCAGCAGGCGCGAGGTCGAGCGGTCTAGACGGGCCTTCACGCGCACCATGTCGAGCACCGGAATGCCCTCGGTGATGCAGACGATGAACGGGATCTCGGCGTCGATGGCCTCGATGATGGCGTCCGCGGCGCCCGCCGGCGGGACATAGATGACCGAGGCGTCGGCGCCGGTCTTTTCGCGGCCTTCGGCGACCGAGGCGAAGATCGGCAGGGTTTCACCCTCCGAGCCCGTCCAGTTGGTCCCGCCCTTGGCCGGGTGGATGCCGCCGACCATCTGGGTGCCGTAGTAGCGCAGCGCCTGCTCGGTGTGGAAGGTGCCGGTCTTGCCGGTCAGGCCCTGGACCAGGACCTTGGTGTTCTTGTCGACGAGAATGGACATGGGTCAGCTCTGATTTCTGTCTGTCAGCAGGGCGGTGGCGGCTATCAGCCGACCGCCGCGACGATCTTCTGGGCGGCGTCGTCCAGGTCATCGGCGGCCGTGATGGCCAGGCCCGACTCGTTCAGGATCTGCTTGCCCTTGTCGACGTTGGTGCCTTCCAGGCGCACGACCAGCGGAACCTTCAGGCCCACTTCCTTCACCGCCGCGACCACGCCCTCGGCGATGACGTCGCAGCGCATGATACCGCCGAAGATGTTGACCAGGATGCCCTGTACGGCCGGGTCCGCGGTGATGATCTTGAAGGCGGCCGCGACCTTCTCCTTCGAAGCGCCGCCGCCGACGTCACAGAAGTTGGCCGGCTCCTTGCCGTACAGCTTGATGATATCCATTGTCGCCATGGCCAGGCCCGCGCCATTGACCATGCAGCCGATGTTGCCGTCGAGCGCGACATAGGCGAGGTCCCACTCCGAGGCCTCGATCTCCTTGGCGTCTTCTTCGGTCTCGTCGCGCAGCTCCTTGACGTCCGCATGGCGGAACAGCGCGTTGCCGTCGAAGCTGATCTTGGCGTCCAGCACGCGGATGCGGCCGTTGCTCATGACGATCAGAGGATTGATCTCGAGCATCGACATGTCCTTCTCCACGAACGCTCGGTAGAGCGTCGGGAAGATGAACTCGCCGTCCTGGGCGGCCGAGCCATCCAGCTTCAGCGCCTTGTTCAGCTCAGCCACATCAGCCGCCGTCACGCCCTTTTCCGGGTCGATCGGCAGGGTCAGGATTTTTTCGGGCGTGTCGTGGGCGACGGCCTCGATGTCCATGCCGCCCTCGGTCGAGACGACGAAGGCGATGCGGCCGACCGAGCGGTCCACCAGCAGCGACACATAGAGCTCGCGGTCGATGTCGGCGCCATCCTCAATGTAGAGGCGGTTGACCTGCTTGCCGGCCTCGCCGGTCTGGGCGGTCACCAGGGTCGAGCCGAGCATTTCACGGGCGTTGGCGACCACGTCCTCGACGGTCTTGGCCAGGCGCACGCCGCCCTTGGCGTCCGGGCCCAGTTCCTTGAACTTGCCCTTGCCGCGACCGCCGGCATGGATTTGGGACTTCACCACATAGAGCGGGCCCGGCAGCGATCTGGCCGCGGCCTCGGCCTGATCGGCGGAGGTGATGGCGACGCCTTCGGCGACCGGCAGGCCGTAGCCCTTCAGGAGCTGTTTGCCCTGATACTCGTGGATGTTCATGGAAAGACCGCCGCGCGACCAAAGGGGAGATGGCGGGGCTTATAGGCCCCGCCCCTTCGCAGGCGCAACCGTCAAGCCAGCGATCAGTCGACCCAGTCGCGCTTCAGGGTGCGAGACGCGCCGATGAACAGGATGGCCGCAAGTATATAGAAGCCCATGCCGGTGTAGATCGCCCACCGCAGGCTTTCGTCGCCGAAGCGCGGCGCCAGCAGGTCGCTCACGAGGCCGAAATAGTAGAAGCCGACCGCGATCCCTAACAGGTTGTTGAACAACAGGAAGATGGCCGAGGCCGTCGACCGCATCGGCGCCGGAACCAGATGCTGGATCGAGGCCGTGACCGGCCCCAGCCAGGCCAGATTCAGGCCCGTCGGGATCAGGAAGATGAGGAAGGCCAGCGCCAACTCCTGGAACGGGGTGCCGCCACCCGGCAGGATCAGGCCGATCGCCCAGGGCGAATTCATCGCCAGGATGAAACACGGCGCTGAGATCAGGAACGCGATGGCGGGCACCAGCGGATAGGCCCCCTTGCCGCGACGGGCCAGCTTGTCGGCGATCATGCCGCCGCCCCAGATGCCAAGAACGCCGCCGATCAGGGCGATGCCCGAATAGTACCAGCTGACCTGGGTCAGGGTCATGTCGAAGCTGCGCATCATGAACAGCGGAAGCCAGCCTGCGATGCCGTAGCCGCAGACCGACGACGAGGCCGCGCCCAGCGCCAGCAGCCAGAAGCTTCGCTTGGGCATCACCGCCGAGGCCGTGGTCCGCGCGATCATGAAGGAGACGCCGATGACGCCGGCCAGCATGCCTGCGAACAGCAGGACTAGCGGGCTGAAGGCGATGACGTCCATCCAGGCGAGACCCGCCAGAGCCAGGAGGCCGGCCGACAGGCCCAGGACGCCCAGGGCGACCTTGCGGCCGAGCTGGCTGCTGCCCGTGGGCTGGGTGACGGCGACCGGAGCGCCGTCGACCGGCGCCGGCTCGATGGCCTTGGGCGTATCGGTCGCGCCGCGCTGGGGATCGCGCACCGTCAGGCGAAGCAGGGGCGCCGCCAGCAGGCCGATCAGACCGACCACGATGAAGGCGGTGCGCCAGCCGTAGCTGGCCGCGAGCAGGCCGCCCACCAGGGTGCCGGCCGCAGTGCCCAGCGGGATGCCGAAGGCGAAGGCCGCCAGGGCGCGGGCCCGCTGATGCGGTGGGAAGTAATCCGCGACCAGAGAATAGGCCGGGGCCACGCCGCCGGCTTCGCCGACGCCCACGCCCATGCGGTACAGGAACAGCTGGGTGAAGGATCCAGCCACGCCGCACAGGGCGGTGAAGCCCGACCAGACGGCCAGGGCGCCGGTCATGATCCAGACCCGGCTGAACCGGTCGGCCAGCCAGGCCAGAGGAATGGCGAGGGTCGAATAGACCGAGGCGAAGGCGATGCCGCCGAGCAGCCCGAACTGGCTGTCCGACATGCCGAACTCTTCCTTCAGCGGCGCGGCCAGGATGCCGATGATCTGCCGATCCAGGAAGTTCAGCATGTAGACGAAGATCAGGATCGCCAGGACGTAGAAGCGATAGCCCGGTTTGTGGGCCGGAAGGGTCTGGGCGTCGGTCATCTGGATTCCCCGAAACTGAAGCCGACCCTAGGACCGCGTGCGCGCGGCGCAACGCAAAAATGGGCGGCGGCAAAAGAAAGCCCCGGCCGTTGTCCGACGGCCGGGGCGATAGGCTCAGGAATGCGCTGCGATCAGTAGCGGGCCGTCAGGGTCACCGAGACGGTGCGCGGCGGACCGTAGAAGGCGCTGATCGAGTTGTTGAAGGTCGCGCCCGGGAAGCTGTAGCCACCCACGCGATAACGCTCGTCCGTCAGGTTGCGGCCGTTCACGCCGACCGACCAGTGGCCGTTGGGCGAGTTCCAGATCGCAGCCAGGTCGAACAGCCAGTAGCCTTCCTGGTCGAGGATCGGGTCAGCGGCTTCGAACAGGTGGAAGTCCGACCGGTACGAGGCCGACGGAGTCACGGCCAGTTCGCCTTCGAACAGCGGCTGGGTCCAGGTGGCGCCGACGAAGACCGAATGCTCCGGCGAGTTCTGGAACACGCGGGTGTTCGAGATATCGACCGGCGAGCCCGTCACATAGGTGATGAACTCGTCGAACTCGGCGTGCAGGTAGCCGTAGGAGAAGAAGGCCGTCAGGTTGTCGGTCAGGAAGGCGGTGGCTTCCAGCTCGGCGCCGTAGATGGTCGAGGAGCCGACGTTGTCGACGATCGAGGCGATGCCGGTGGCCGGCGGCGTGGCGACGACCTGCGAGGTGATCTGCTGGTCTTCGTAGGCCGAGTAGAAGATGGCCGACGAGAAGCGGAAGCGACCCGGGATGCCGCCCTTCAGGCCGATCTCGAAGGTGTCGACGATTTCCGGATCGTAGCCATCGACCGTCTGCGGGGTCAGGGCGGCGTCACCGCGCATGTCCCAGCCGCCCGACTTGAAGCCCTGCGAATAGGAGGCGTAGCCGGTCAGGTCGTCGTTGAAGTCGTACGAGACCGAAACCCGGGGCGTGAAGCGCTCGAAGGTTTCCGAGGCGTTGTAGTCGGTGCGCACCAGCAGCGGCGAGGCCGGGGCGCCGCCGGTGTAGGGGGTGCGGACCGGGCCGAGGAAGAAGGCGCGATAGACGTCGCCCGTCTTGTCGTCCTGGGTCCAGCGGCCCCCGACCGAGACTTCGAGGCGGTCGGTCACGTCGTAGGAAAAGTCACCGAAGATCGACCAGGACGTCGTGTCCACCGAACCGGCGGCGGCGATGGCCAGGCCGAGGTTTCCGGCGATCGTGTCGAATGCGCCCGAGGCGGTCGAGTCGAGGTAGTAGATGCCCGCGACACCCGACCAGCGATCACCCTCGAACAGGGCCTGGAACTCCTGGGTGAACTGGTTGTCCGAATAGATGGCAGGAACGTCCAGATACGGAACCGGGGTCTGGTCGAAGTCGATGACCGTGGCCGTGTCACCGCGGCGCGAAGCCGTGATCGAACGCAGGGTCAGCCAGTCGTTCACATACCACTCGCCGGTCAGCGAGAAGCCTTCGGTGACGACGCGCTGCTCGCCGGTCAGGCCCGCCTGAGTGTCATAGACATCGGCCGGAGGCGTGTAGCCGCCGACAGTCGAGTTGACCTCGCGGTGGCCGTGACGCGGATTGGAGTCGTCTTCTACGCGGTCATAGGCGAGGCGGAAGAACAGGTCCGGGTTCGGGGTCCATTCCGTCGACAGGCGCCAGGCGGTGACGTCGCGGTTGTACTGGTCTTCACCGGTGGTGGTGTTGGTTCCGAAACCGTCGCGGGTATAGCGGGCGAAGGCGCCGCCGACCGAGAGGGTGTCGGTGATCGGAGCGTCGCCAGAGACGACGACGTCCGCCTGACGGTAGGAACCCAGCGTCACCGCAGCTTCAAAGTCGGGCGTATTGCCCAGACGGTTGGTCACGTACTTGATCGCGCCGCCGATGGTATTGCGGCCATACAGGGTGCCTTGCGGGCCGCGCAGCACCTCAATGCGGTTGATGTCGAAGATGTCGAGCACGGCGCCCTGCGGACGCGCGACATAGACGTCGTCGATATAGAGGCCCACGCCCGGCTCGAAGCCCCACAGCGGGTCCTGCTGGCCGACGCCGCGGATGAAGCTGATCAGGGTCGAGTTCGACCCCCGGGCGACCTGAACGGTCGCGTTCGGCGTCTGCTGCTGCAGGGCCGTGATGTCCGTGGCGCCGGTCTGTTCCAGACGCTCTTCACCGAGGGCGGTGACGGCGACCGGCACGTCCTGGAGGGTTTCCTCGCGACGGCGGGCGGTGACGATGACTTCGTCGACCTGGGTCGCTTCGTCCTGAGCGTAGGCCGCTTCCTGGGCGAAGGCGGAAGCGCTCATGGCGCTCCAGGCAACGCCGGCCATGAGGGCGGCGCGAGCAAGGTTGTTCATGTGTGTCTCCCCGACAGCGTTTCCAAGGCTGAATCTTTTTATTCAGCGTTCGATGATTTTTCGGCAACCTGACCGCAATTCAGGAACCTGTCAAACACCCGCGTTCAGCTGCCCTTGCGTCAGGTCCGGCCTGTTGCCGAAATGCCCCGACTGGACAGGACCGGCGGCGCGGCTAGGTTGACCCGGCATGGCAGACGAAACCGCCCCTCCCGCGAAACCGGCGCGACGCGGTCGCCCGCCCAAGACGCGCGCCAATGGCGACACGCGCGACTCGATCCTCGACGCCGCCGAAGACCTGTTTTCCAAGCACGGCTTCTACGGGGTCACGATCCGCGAGGTCTCACGCGAGGCCGGCGTCGATACGGCCCTGGTCCACTACTATTTCGGCGCCAAGCGCGACCTGTTCGACGCGGTGTTCCTCCGGCGGGCCGAGGTCTGGAACAATGAGCGCGTCGACGCCATCAACCGTTACGCCCGCGAGGCCGGCCAGGCCATGACCCTGGAGGGTCTGCTGGAAGCCTTCCTGAGGCCGCCGTTCGAATGGTCGCTCAAGGGCGGGCCGGGCTGGAAGCACTATTCGGCGCTGGTGGCCCAGACCAACGCCAACCCCGCCTTCGGCGGCGAGACCATGGCCCGCTATTTCGACCCGGCCATCCGCAGGCTGATCGAGCTGATCAAACAGGTCCTGCCGGACGCCCGCGAAGTCGATCTCTACTGGGCCTACCACATGCTGTCCGGCGCCCTGACCCTGACGCTGGGCGAGACCGGTCGTCTGGATCGCCTGTCTGGCGGACTGGCCCGGTCGGGAGACCTGGATACGGCTGGAACCTACATGGTCCGCTTCGCCGCCGCGGGCTTTCGCGCCTGCTGTGCGCCCGACAAATCATGAACCTCACCCTGCGTGAAAAGGTGGTGTCCTGGGCCAAGGGCCTAGGCGCGGCGGCGGCGGTCGGACTGTTCCTGGCCTTCTCCGGCGCCTTCGGCTCGGGCCCCGAGCCCTTCATCCAGAGACTGATCTACTGGGAAAGCCTGATGCTGGCGGGCTCGGTCATCGGCGGCCTGATCGCCAATGCCTACGCCCGCTCGACCGCCCTGGACGACCGGCCCTACCTGCGCGGCGTCCTGATGAGCGTGACCATCGCCGTGCCCGTCACCCTGATGGTCTGGACCGTGACCAACCTGCTGTCGGGGCGGCCCTGGACCGTCGCGGACATCCCCTACTTCCTGGGGCCGGTCTATCTGATCTGCGCTGTGATGACGATCATCGGCCACCTGCTGGATCGGCCACCCGAGACCCATGCCCAGGCCCCCGACGCCGCGCCACCCCGGTTCCTCGACCGGTTGCCGCCCAAGCTCAGGGGCTCGACCATCCATGCGGTGGAATCCGAGGACCACTACCTGCGTGTCCATACCGACCGGGGCTCCGACCTGATCCTGATGCGCCTGTCCGACGCCGTGTCCGAACTGGAAGGGCTGGAGGGCGCCCAGGTACACCGCAGTTGGTGGGTGGCCAAGGACGCCGTGGTCGGCGCCCGCCGGGGCGACGGACGCGCGACCCTGACCCTCAAGGGCGGGATCGAGGCGCCGGTCAGCCGCCGCTACGCCCCCGCCCTCAGGAAGTCCGGCTGGTACTAGGCGCTCCAGATGCCGTGGAACGCCGCCGGCAGGGCCACGTCCGTCCGCCAGCTCGCGACCGGCCCGTCCTCGATGCGGGCGATGTCCAGAACATGCAGTTCGCTGGCCGCCTCGGCCAGGTTCAGGCTGGGCCCCACCAGCCAGCCGTCGCGTTCGGAGCTTGACCCGGGTTTGGCCACGAAGACCATCTCGTCGACGACATGATCCGGGCCGAAGTCGAAGCTTCGCGTCACGCCGCTCGACCAGTCGGTTACCGCAATGGCGCGGGCGAAGGGCGTCTCGGGCGTATCCCCGCTGGTGTGGATGGTAAGGTCGCGGGCGAGGCCCGCCCGACGAGGATCGGCGCGCGGAAACTCCGCGATGACCGGCAGCCGCTCCACCCGTCCGCCGCCGTCCGACGTCAGGGTCACCAGGGCCAGCCGGGCCGGTTCGCCGGTCAGGGGCACGCCGCTGACCACCTCCGACGCTCCGCGCGCGGCGAAGGTCATGTCCGGATGGGCGGCGACATCGAAGCGGATCGTCTCGCCGTCCTCCCAGGCGTCCCCCAGGTGGAAGAAGCCGAAGGTCTCGATCTCGTGCACGCGCCGCCGCGACAGGTCGGCCTTGTCGACGACCAGCACCTGGGTCCCCCGCTCCGGCCGCCAGGCGAAGCCATCGGCGAACGGCATGGTCTGGCGTTCCTGGATCCAGGGCTGGAGCACGATCACCAGATGGCGGGCCGTGGCGGTGAAGTCGTGGACATAACTGGCGCGCGGCAGGTCGATCACCGTCGCATCCTCCAGGGCTCCGTCAGCGGCCAGCCGCCAGACGATGGCCCGGCCGCCGGCCATGCCCAGGTTCCAGATCCGGCCATCCGGCTCGACGCGCGGGTGGGCCAGGAACGGCATGGCGCGCAGGTCCGGACGCAGGGTGACATAGTCATCAGTCTCAAGGCTGGCCGGGTCCATCGCCACCGGCGAGCCGCCCTCCCACAGCGCCCAGAGCCGGTCGCCCGCCATCAGGACCGAGGTGTTGGCCGCATTGGCGTCGTCGGGCGAGCCGATCTCGGCGCGCGGATCCGGCGGGGTGCCGAAGCCGGGCATGACCATGGCGCCGAGACGCTCTTCCTGGCGGCGCTTGCGGGTGTCGACGAAGCGGGCAGACAGCTCGACCTGGCCGTCCCGGACGGCGAAGCGGCGCACCAGGCCATCGCCGTCGAACCAGTGCTCGGCGCTGCCGCCCGGGCGACGGAACTTGGCCGGGCCGTTGCGGAACAGGGCGCCGTCCAGGCCGGCTGGTGCGCGGCCGTGGATCAGGTTCATGGCGCGGGGCGCGATGTCCGCCTCGATGTCGGCGGTGGCGAGGCTCCAGCGCGGCTGGGATGCGGCCTGGGCGGCCCGCACGACGTCAGGCGTGACGACCGTGGCCGAGAGGGCGGCGGCTCCGAGCAGAAAGGCGCGGCGCGACGGGATCATGATCGGCGTCCTCAGTGGGCCAGGTTGATGGTCTGGGCGACGGAGCCCGTGGCGGTGAAGCGCGCGCGATCCCAGCGGGCCGGGCCCATGTTGCCGACTGCATTGTTGGAGAAGGCGAAGGGCTCGGTCGGCATGCCGAAGGGGTTGGTGTCCATCTCGCCGTCGCCATCAACGTCGTGGAAGGCCTTCATGGCGTAGTCCCCGGCGGGCAGTCCGGCGAAGTGGGCGATGGCGGTCGGGCCCGACACATCCAGCTGGGCGACGCGCGCCGGCCCGCCGGATCCGCCATAGGCGGCCTCGCTGTCATAGAGGGCCACCATGATGCGGCCCGTCGGCTCGCCGACGTCGAAGGTGAAGGTGATGTCCGCGGCGTCCTGCGCGAAGGCGGGGGCGGCGATCAGGGCGAGGGCGGCAGAGAGGGCGGCGATCTTCATGGTCGGTGTCTCCGGTCAGGCGACCCCTGTGGCCGCCGTCGTTGGAGACACCCTGTCCGCTCACCTCGCGGCCTGCATCCGGACCTTCATCAAGCGACGGCAGCCGTTCGCGAACGGCCACCCCCGTCCGTTCACGATGCGCGAACGACCACCTCGTCCAGCCAGGGGAACCGCTTTCGGTTCTCGAGCCACTGTTCGCGGGTCTGGCCCCAAGCGTCCACCGGCAGCTCTTCATAGGGCGCGGGCATGCGCGTCGGGCCCAGGTTGGTCGATCCGAGCCGTTCGGCCACCTTCTGGGACGGCGCATTCTCGGGCGCGATGCAGTGGATCACCCGGTCCCATCCCAGTTCGCGGAACGCCCAGTCCACCGAGGCGGCTGAACCCTCCGAGGCGTAGCCCTTTCCGGCCTCGGATTTCAGCAAGCTCCAGCCGACCTCATGGCCCGGCCAGCCGTGCGGCTCCCAGGGCCCCAGTCGCCCGACCCAGCGGCCCGACTCCTTCTCGATGACGCTGAAGAAGGCGAACCCCTGCAGCGACCATGCGCCCGCCACGGTCATCATCTGGCGCCAGACCGTGCCGGCGGGCTGGGCGCCGCCGATGAAGCGGACATGCTCCTGATCGCTCATCAGGGCGACATAGCCGTCCAGGTCCCCCGCCACCGGCGGGCGCAGGATCAGGCGGGGAGTTTCAAGCACCGGGCCGACAGTCATGGGAGAGGTCCAGATAAGAAGAAGGGGGCCACGCTAGGGCCCCCTTCCATGGTCGTCAAAAGATCGAAGACTGCGATCAGGCCAGCGCGGGCTCGATGTCCTTGCACGCCTTGATCAGGCCCTGGACGGACTCGACCGACTTGGCGAACATGGCCTTCTCGTCGTCGTTCATCGAGAACTCGATGACCTTCTCGGCGCCGCCGGCGCCGATCACGACCGGCACGCCGACATACATGCCGTCCAGGCCGTACTGGCCTTCCACCCACACGGCGCACGGTAGGACGCGCTTCTTGTCCAGCAGGTAGGAGCGGGCCATGGCGATGGCGCTTTCAGCCGGGGCGTAGAAGGCCGAACCGGTCTTCAGCAGGCCGACGATCTCGCCGCCGCCGCCGCGCGTGCGCTTGACGATGGCGTCCAGCTGCTCCTGCGAGAGCATGCCTTGGTCGACGCACTCGGTCAGGCTGAGGCCGGCGACGGTCGAGTGACGCACCATCGGGACCATGTCGTCGCCGTGGCCGCCCAGGGTCCAGGCGTGGATGTCTTCGACCGAGATGCCGGTGGCGTCGGCCAGGAAATGGGCGAAGCGGGCCGAGTCGAGCACGCCGGCCATGCCGACGACCTTCTCCTTGGGCAGGCCCGAGAACTCGCGCAGCGCCCAGACCATGGCGTCCAGCGGATTGGTGATGCAGATCACGAAGGCGTTCGGGGCGTGGGCCTTGATGCCTTCGCCCACGGCCTTCATCACCTTCAGATTGATGGCGACCAGGTCGTCGCGGCTCATGCCCGGCTTGCGCGGCACGCCGGCGGTCACGATGCAGACGTCGGCGCCCGCGATGTCGGCGTAGTCATTGGCGCCCTTCAGCGTCACGTCCGAGTCGAAGACGGCCGCGGCCTGGGAGATGTCCAGCGCCTTGCCCTGCGGCGTGCCCTCGGCGATGTCGAACAGGATCACGTCGCCCAGTTGTTCGCGGGCGGCCACGTGGGCCAGGGTGCCGCCGATCATGCCGGCGCCGATGAGGGCGATCTTGGAACGGGCCATCTGAAGTCCTGTCGGTGAAGGGGAGAAAACTCGGCGCGCGGTCTAGCGCCGCCGTGGGCCGGGGGCAAGGCGCGCGGGACTATCCCTCGGCGCGAACGAACTCCAGGAAGATGGGCGCGGTGTCGCCCAGCTGCTTTTCCTCATAGCGGGTGACCACGTGATCGGCCGGCGCAGTGCGCCAGTCGTCGGCCGCCTCGGCGGTCCAGACCAGCCCGGGCGTCGCGTTCAGGATTTCGAGCGCCCAGTCGGCATAGGCCTTCCAGTCGGTCACGAACCTCAGGCGGCCGCCGGGCTTGAGCAGGCGCACGATCTCGGCCGCCGTCTCTGGCTGGACGAAACGCCGCTTGTTGTGCCGCGCCTTGGGCCAGGGGTCGGGAAACAGGATCATCACCCGGTCCAGGGACCCGTCCGGCAGGGCCGCCATCACCGCCCGGGCGTCGCCGGCGTGAACGCGGACATTCTTGAGGCCGCGCTCCTCGATATGGCGCAACACCGAGCCGACACCGTTCAGGAACGGTTCGCAGCCGATCATCAGGGCCTGCGGCCGGCGCGAGGCCTGTTCGGCCAGATGCTCGCCCCCGCCGAAACCGATCTCGAGCCAGACTTCCTTCGCCTGTGGCGCCAGCACGGCCGGATCGATCGGACCCGCCTCAGGGTCCGGCACGGCGACCTCGGGCAGCAGGGAATCAAACAGGGCCGCCTGCCGCGGCTTCAGCGTGCGTGAACGGATGCGCCCGAACGAGCGCAGCGGACCCCAGGTCGGCGTATCGGAAGAAGACATGGGGTGGGCTCTAACCACCCCTCGCCCTGTTAGGCCAGCGCCTTCAACTGATCGACCAGGTCCGTCTTCTCCCAGGAGAAGCCGCCCTCGGCGTCCGGCGTCTGGCCGAAATGACCATAGGCGGTCGTGCGGGCGTAGATCGGCTTGTTCAGGCCCAGGTGCTCGCGGATCGCCCGCGGCGTGGCTCCGCCGATCATCGCGGGCAGTTCCCGCTCAAGGATGTCGGCGTCGATCCGGCCGGTTCCGTGCAGGTCGACATGGACCGACTGGGGCTCCGCCACGCCGATGGCGTAGCTGAGCTGGATCGTGCAGCGGTCGGCGAGACCGGCGGCCACGACGTTCTTGGCCAGATAGCGCGCCGCATAGGCGGCCGAACGGTCGACCTTGGTCGGATCCTTGCCTGAGAAGGCGCCGCCGCCATGCGGGGCCGCGCCGCCGTAGGTGTCGACGATGATCTTGCGCCCGGTCACGCCTGTGTCGCCGTCGGGTCCGCCGATCTCGAAGATCCCCGTCGGATTGATGTGCCACACGGTTTCATCGGTGATGAAGCTGGCTGGAAGCACTTCGCGCACGACCGGTTCGACAACTTCCCGGACGTCGGCCTGGCTGAGACCGGCGGCATGCTGGGTGGACACCACGATCGAAGTGGCGCGGACGGGCTTACCGTCCTCGTAATAGAGGCTGACCTGGCTCTTGGCGTCCGGCTCAAGCCGCTTTTCGCCGCCATGGCGCAGGGCCGCCAGCTTGCGCAGGATGTTCTGGCTGTACTGCAGCGTCGCCGGCATCAGCTCTTCGGTCTCATTCGACGCGTAGCCGAACATGATGCCCTGGTCGCCGGCGCCCTCGTCCTTGTTGCCGGCGGAGTCCACGCCCACAGCGATGTCCGCCGACTGGGGATGCAGGTGGTTCTGGAACTCGAAGGTCTCCCAGTGGAACCCGGACTGTTCGTAGCCGATGTCCTTGACCGCGGCTCGCACGGCGGCCTCGATCTCTTCCTGCACGCCCGGCGTCCAGTTGCCCTCGGTGTCCATGACGCCCTTGCCGCGGATCTCGCCGGCGATGACCACGAGGTTGGTCGTCGTCAGGGTCTCACAGGCGACGCGCGCCTCCGGATCCTTGGAAAGGAACAGGTCCACGATGGTGTCGGAGATCCGGTCCGCGACCTTGTCGGGATGGCCTTCCGAGACGCTTTCGGAGGTGAAGATGAAGGACTTACGGCTCACGCGCGCGCTCTCCTGTGTCAGGGCGCGCGGACCATATAAAGATATCTTTATATGGGCAAGCGGCAGAGAGCCGCTTAGTCCTCTTCGTCGTCGGCGAGCGTGCGGACCAGTTCCAGAATCCGCCGGCGCTGCTTGGCCGACATGCGCGGAAACAGCGAAGCCAGCTCCACGCCCTCGGCCGTCATCAGGAACGACTGGGTGTAGCGTTCGGACTCGCTCTCGGCGAAGCCGTCCAGCGCGCTGCGCCCGCTCAGGCCCTCGAAGAAATAGCCGACGTCCACACCCATGAAGCTGGCCGCTTCATAAAGCTTGGAGGCGGAAACGCGATTGACGCCACGCTCGTACTTCTGGACTTGCTGGAAGGTGAGGCCCAGGGCCTCGGCCAGTTTCTCCTGGCTCACGCCCAGGAGTTTGCGACGCATCCGCACGCGGGTGCCCACATGGGTGTCGATGGGATTAGGCTTACGTTCGGTTGAGTCAACCGTGCTCATTCCAGCACTTCCTGTCCGCGAGCTCTACTGTGACCGTTCCGGTCATGCTCTTTCGAATCAGATGTGTCACGCAAAAATTTGCGGCGAAGGCCATCGATCCGGAAGCCCATCGCCGCGTGCAAAAGCCAGAAAATGACCAGGCCAGCGTCACCGACGATCGCATAGAGGGGATGCGGCGCCGAGGCAGGAAGGCGCACGTCAAGCACGCCGCTCTCGCCTGGGTTGAGGCGGGCGAGGATCCGGCCGTAGGGATCGATCATCGCGGACACCCCGGTGGGCGTCGCGCGCGCCATAGGCAGGCCCGTTTCTATGGACCGGTAGGACGCCAGGTTGAGATGTTGCAGCGGCCCCGACGTGCGTCCGAACCAGGCGTCGTTCGAGACGTTGACGATCCAGCCGGCCCGTCCCCCGCGCGTCGAGGTGAAGCCGGGATACAGGCTCTCGTAACAGATGAGCGGCTGGGCCCTGGGCGCTCCGGGAATGTCCACCGGCGCCGGCCTCGGACCGGCGCTGAAGTCGGCCGGAACGTGTACCAGGGACCGCAGGCCGGTCGAGGTCATCAGGTCGCCCAGCGGCAGGAATTCGCCGAACGGAACCAGCCTGTACTTGTCATAGACCGAGGCCACCCGAAGCGTCTCGCCGTCATCATGCAGAACGAAAAGGCTATTGTAATAGCGGGCTTGGCCATCCGGGCCGGCCTCGCCCCGGCTGAATCCCGCCAGCAGGGTCTGGTCGGCCTCGACGGCCCGATCCATGGCCTCACCGACCCAGGACGAGAAGGCGTCATTGGCCGTCACCGGCAGGGCGCCCTCGGGCCAGATGATCACGTCCGGTCGCTGGCCGCTCATGCTGGAGGTCAGGTTCACATACCGCTGAACCACGGCCTGGAACTGGTCGGGCTCCCACTTGTCCTGCTGGCCCACGTCGGGCTGAACGATGCGGACCACCGTCTGGGTGGTCTCGCCGCGCGCCATCGACAGGCGCACCGCCCCGACCACGAACAGCAGGGCGATGAGCCCCGCGCCACAGACGACATAGCCCGCCCTGACCTTCCATCGCCCCGGGCCCGCGCCCAGCGCCAGGGTTGAAACGGCCAGCACGGTGATCAGGCCCAGGCCATAGACCCCGACATAGGCCGCGACCTGGGACGGAGCCGAGCCCGCCGTCCAGGCGGCCCCGGCGGGGTTCCACGGCAGGCCCGTCAGGATGTGACCCCTGAGCCACTCGAAGAGGGAAAACACGAGCGCGAACAGGAAGACCCGCTCCACGCCGCGCCCCTGCGCGAATCGGCGGTAGAGGGCGGTCGCCCCGCCCCAGAACAGCGCCAGACCTGCCGGCAGGAGCGAGCCCGCGAACGGCGCCATCCAGGCCTGCTCCGGATTGACCAGGAAGGCCTCGGCCACCCACCAGCAGCTGACAAAGAAATAGGCGAAACCGGCCAGCCAGCCGACGCCGAAGGCGCCCCTCAGGGTGCGCGTTCGCTCGCTCAGCGCCATTAGGACCGGATAGCCGAGCAGGCCCAGCCACACCGACCACGGCGGATGGGCGAAGGCGGCGCCTGCGCCCGCGGCGAGGGCCAGCACCATGACCGCGATCCGGATCGGCCAGCCGGAACGGGAGGGCGCGGGCTGGTCTTCGGTCACGTCGGTCTGGGTCATCTCGAAACGGCGTACGGGTCTGAAACGCCGAGCTCTGCAAGAAGCGTGCGCTCGCGCGCCTCCATCGCCTCGGCCTCGTCGTCCTCTATGTGATCGTGCCCCAGAAGGTGAAGCACCCCATGGATGACCAGATGCCGCAGATGGTCGGCCAGCGGCTTGGCCTGTTCCTCGGCTTCGCGCGCGCAGACGCCCCAGGCCAGGATCACGTCGCCCAGGAATGGCCGGGCCGTCTCGGCGGCCGGGAAGCTCAGGACATTGGTCGATCCGGCCTTGCCGCGGAAACGCTGGTTCAGGTCCGCGACCGTCTCGTCATCGGTCAGGGACACGGTGACGACGCCCGCCTCCTCCAGCGCCAGCCGGGCGGCCTGCTCCACGAGGTCCTCGACGCCCGCGATGGACAGCCAGGCCTCGTCGTCGATCTCGACCTCGATCAAGCTTCTTCCAGATCCGGCTTGGGTTTGCGGGCTTCGGCGTCGGCGTCGTAGGCCCGCACGATGCGGGCCACCAGGG
>JAEYWU010000125.1 GCA_023428785.1 Pseudomonadota bacterium | reverse complement strand
AGATTACGCCTGTTCCTTCTTGTCCGCGTCCTGGTCGTCGGTGACGTCCTCGAACTCGGCATCGACCACGCCGTCGTCGGCAGGAGCGTCAGAGGTGGCGCCGGCGGCTTCGGCCTGCGCCTTGTACATGGCCTCGCCGAGCTTCATCGACGCCTGGACCAGGGTGTTGGTCTTGGCCTGGATGTCCGCGGCGTCCTCGCCTTCCAGCGCGCCCTTCAGGGCGTCCAGAGCGGTCTGGATTTCCGAACGGTCGGCTTCGGACACCTTGTCGCCGTGTTCGGCGAGGGCCTTCTCGGTCGAATGGACGGCGGCGTCGGCCTGGTTCTTGGCCTCGACCAGCTCCTTGCGTTGCTTGTCGGCGGCCGAGTTGGCTTCGGCTTCCTTGACCATCCGGTCGATGTCGGCGTCCGACAGGCCGCCGTTGGCCTGGATGCGGATCGACTGTTCCTTGTTGGTCGCCTTGTCCTTGGCGGTCACGTGGACGATGCCGTTGGCGTCGATGTCGAAGGTGACCTCGACCTGCGGCATGCCGCGCGGCGCCGGCGGAATCCCCATCAGGTCGAACTGGCCGAGGATCTTGTTGTCCTGGGCCATCGGGCGTTCGCCCTGGAAGACGCGGATGGTCACGGCCGACTGGTTGTCCTCGGCGGTCGAGAAGACCTGGGACTTCTTGGTCGGGATCGTGGTGTTGCGCTCGATCAGCGGGGTGAAGACGCCGCCCAGGGTTTCGATGCCCAGGGTCAGCGGGGTCACGTCCAGCAGCAGCACGTCCTTGACGTCGCCCTGCAGCACGCCGGCCTGAACGGCTGCGCCCAGCGCCACGACCTCGTCGGGGTTCACGCCTTTGTGCGGCTCCTTGCCGAAGAAGGCCTTCACGGCTTCCTGGACCTTGGGCATGCGGGTCATGCCGCCGACCAGGACCACTTCGTCGATGTCCGAAGCCTTCAGGCCGGCGTCCTTGAGGGCCTTGTCGCACGGACCGATGGTGCGCGAGACGAGGTCTTCGACCAGGGCTTCCAGCTTGGCGCGCGACAGCTTGATGTTCAGGTGCAGCGGGCCCGAGGCGTTCATCGAGATGAAGGGCAGGTTGACCTCGTAGGAGGTCACCGAGGACAGCTCCTTCTTGGCCTTTTCAGCCTCTTCCTTCAGGCGCTGGAGGGCCAGCTTGTCCGAGCGCAGGTCGACGCCCTGCTCCTTCTTGAACTCGTCGGCCAGGTAGTCGACGAGGCGCAGGTCGAAGTCCTCACCGCCCAGGAAGGTGTCGCCGTTGGTCGACTTCACCTCGAAGACGCCGTCGCCGATCTCAAGGATCGAGACGTCGAAGGTGCCGCCGCCGAGGTCGTAGACGGCGATCTTCTTGCCGTCGTTCTTTTCCAGGCCATAGGCCAGGGCCGCCGCGGTCGGCTCGTTGATGATGCGCAGGACCTCCAGGCCGGCGATCTTGCCGGCGTCCTTGGTGGCCTGACGCTGGGCGTCGTTGAAATAGGCCGGAACCGTGATGACCGCCTTGGTGACGGTTTCACCCAGGTGGGCCTCAGCCGCTTCCTTCATCTTCTGCAGGATGAAGGCGGAGATTTCCTGCGGGGAATAGTCCTTGCCGTGGGCGCGCACCCAGGCGTCGCCGTTCGGGCCCTTCACGATGTCATAGGGCACCATGCCCTTGTCCTTGGCGACGACGGGGTCGTCGAAGGTGCGGCCGATCAGGCGCTTGATCGCAAAGAAGGTGTTCGAGGGGTTGGTCACCGCCTGGCGCTTGGCCGGCTGGCCGACGATGCGCTCGCCGTCCTCGACGATGCCGACCACGGACGGCGTCGTGCGCAGACCTTCGGCGTTCTCGATGACCTTGGGGTTCTTGCCGTCCATGACCGCGACGCACGAGTTGGTGGTGCCGAGGTCGATGCCGATGATCTTGCTCATGGGCGTCTCTAGTCTCCGTTAGCGGCGAATGGTTCGGCGGCCTGACGCTTCAGCGCCGCGCTTGCCCATCCCCAGTTTCAGTTGCGGTCCCGTACGGAAGGATTTCCCGTATCGGAACGTCTGGGGGCCATATGGGAAAGACCGCATCCGCCGCAAGGGCTTCGCGTCAATCCCGGTCGCAAGAATCGCGTTCCGTCGGGGATTCCAGCGACCTCTTTCGTTCAGGCCTGAACACAGGCAGTTTCCAGGGCCTGCCACGGAGGCCGCCATGCCGCTTGACCATCTTCCCACGCCCGAAGGGGCGACCGACCTGAAACTGACCCGCCGCACGCTGGGAGGCCTGATGTTCACCGGCTATGCCGCCGCCGCCCTGGGGGCCAACGCCGAGCCGATCGTCACCGACGAACAGGGCATCGTCACCGACCAGATCCAGTTCGTGGGCTCGTCCGACAACGCCTATCCGCCGTCGTTACCCGCCTATGTGGCGCGACCCGAAGGGGCGGGGCCGTTCCCGGTGGTGATCGTCGTCAATGAGATCTTCGGCCTGCACGCCTATATCCAGGACGTCTGCCGCCGCCTAGCGAAACAGGGCTATGTCGCCATGGCCCCCGGCTATTTCGCGCGGGCTGGCGATCCGGCCGTTCTGGCCGATTTCACCCAGATTCAGGCGATCGTGCGCACCGCCAACGCCGCCCAGGTCTCGGCCGATACCGGCGCGGCGCTTCACTGGCTGGACGGCCAGCCGTGGGCGGACATTTCGCGGGCGGGGATTACCGGGTTCTGCTGGGGCGGGACGGTTGTCTGGATGGCCTGCGCCGAGCACGACTTCAAGGCGGGCGGGGCCTTCTATGGTCGGGTGGTGGCCCCCGCCCAGGGCGCTGAGGAAGGCCGTCGCTGGCCGGTCGATATCGCGGGCGAACTGCGCTGTCCGGTGCTAGGTTTCTATGGCGGCCAGGATCAGGGCATCCCGCTGGAGAGCGTCGAGCAGATGCGCGCAGCCCTGACGGCGGCCGGCCGCGAGGACAGCGAGATCATCGTCTATCCGGACGCCGGTCACGGCTTCCATGCCGACTATCGCCCGAGCTTCGACGCCGCCGCCGCCGAGGACGCCTGGGCGCGGCTCAGCGCCCTGTTCGCGGAATGTCTGGCGTGAACGGATCGCTCTGGCCCCTGGCCACCCTGATCATCATCACCTTGGCGGGCGCCGCCACGGGCCTCCAGGCGCCGACCAACGCCCGACTGGCTGCCGCGGTGGGTTCGCCGGTGAATGCAGCGTTCGTGTCGTTCGCGGTCGGCACGATTGCGCTCGCCGTGCTGGCCTTGATTGGCCAGACAAAACCCGACTGGGCCGCGACCCGGGCCCTGCCCTGGTATGCGTGGGTTGGCGGTCTTTATGGCGTCTGTTTCGTCATCGCCGCGACTTGGGGGGTGCCCCGGCTGGGCGTCGCCTTGACCATCACCCTGATGGTGGCCGGCCAGCTGCTGATCAGCCTGGTGCTGGACCATTTCGGAGCCTTCGGCGCCCCGCGCCAGCCGATCAACTTCGGCCGTATCGCAGGGGTGGCGCTGGTGATCGGCGGGGTGATGCTGGTCCGGCGAAGCTAGGCGACGGAACGCCGGTCGTCGCGCGTTGATGGATCGACGCCGTCGAGGAGGGACCGTCATGCTCCGCCGCACCCTTATCCTGTCCGCCCTGGCCTTGTCGGCCGCGGGCGCCGCCCAGGCCCAGCAGAGACGGGGCCTTTGGGGTCGCCGCCGAGATGCGGACGACGGCATTTCGGACTGGCCGCGCCGGACGGTGAGCTACGGCGCGCACGCCCGGCAGGCCTATGACGTCTATGACAATCCTGACGCGCGCGGACCCATCCTGATCTTCGTCCACGGGGGCGGTTGGGCCTTCGGCGAAAAGACCATGGTCCACGCCCTGCCGGAATACGCCGACCGCCACGGCCTGACGCTGGTGTCGGCGGAATACCGCCTCGCCCCGGAGGTGACGGCGCGCGAACAGGCCGAAGATCTGGCGGCCGCGATCGCCTCGGTGCGGCGCGAAATCGCGGGACGCCCGATCGTGCTGGTCGGCCATTCGGCCGGCGCGCATCTGGTGGCCCTGGTGGGGATCGATCCGGCCTATCTGGGCGCCCATGGTCTGGCGCCGTCTGACCTGGCGGGCGTCATCCCACTGGACGGGGCCGGCTATGACGCCACCCAGCCGCGCCGCCCCGGTCCGGTCGGGGTGGTTCTGGAGCGAATGTACGAACAGGCCTTTGGCGACCAGCGGGCCGAGCTGTCGCCCATCCTGAGGGTACGGCCGGACGTGACCTATCCGCCGTTCCTGATCTTCCACGTGGCCAGCCGCGACGATTCGCGCGAGCAGAGCGAGGACCTGGCGCGGGTTCTGAACGGGGCTGGCGGGCGCGCCGAGGTGATCTCGGCGCCCGGCGACAGCCACCGCGACATCAATGTCGAGTTCGGTGTGGCCGGAGACGCGGAGGGCGAACGGGCGGCGGTCTTTATTCGGACGCGCGGCTGAAATCGAGCCGTCGCAGCGGCGAAACCAGACCATCTTTGAGACTTGCCGACGACGTCATGGCCGTGCGCCGGGGGTGTCGTATGCCGGGTCTAGAGGGCGCGCGGGCTCGCGTCCGGGCCCGAATGATCCTTCCCGGAGACTGACATGCGCACCCTGATCTGCCTTGCCGCCCTGGCCGCAACCGCCTTCGCCGCCATTCCCGTCGCCGCCCAGGACCGGTCCGCCACCCTGGCCATCAGCACGGCCGACTATGCTAACCCGGCCCGCTTCGAAGCCCGCCTCGAGCGCGCCGCGCGCCGGGTCTGCGCCGCCTCTGGCCGCGCCACCCTGACCGACCGCGCCCAGGAACGCGCTTGCGTCGAGGCCGCCCGCGATGCCGGCATGGGCCAGTTCGGCGTCATGATGGCCCGCTATGAGGCCGGCATGGTGGTTTTGGCCTCGCGCTGATCGGCTTCAGGCCGGGCGCTCGCGGGTCAGACC
>JAEYWU010000104.1 GCA_023428785.1 Pseudomonadota bacterium | reverse complement strand
GTCCTGCGCGTCACCGGTCTGGAAGGCGACGGCAAGTCCGCCAAGTGGGACGGCAAGGCCGACCTGATGACCAAGGCCGAGATGAACGCTCGCGCCCGCAACCTGGCCCCGCGCGTCGAAGCCGAGGTCGAGGCCAAGCCGGTCAAGGCCGCCAAGCCCGCCAAGACCCCGGTCGAGGCCGCGCCAGAAGCGGAGGCCCAAAGCGCCGCCAAGACCGAAGCCAAGAAGCCCGCCGCCAAGAAGAAGGCCGCGCCCAAGGCCGATCAGGCCTAAGCGTCAGCCCCATAAAGATCAGGAGCACCCCTCATGGCTCACAAGAAATCCGGTGGTTCGTCGCGTAACGGTCGCGACTCCGAGTCCAAACGCCTTGGCGTGAAGCGCTTCGGCGGCGAGCGCGTGCTCGCCGGCAACATCATCGTGCGTCAGCGCGGCACCAAGTTCCACCCGGGTGACAACGTCGGCATCGGCCGCGACCACACCCTCTTCGCCCTTATCGCCGGCGCCGTAGCCTTCACCAAGAAGCGCGGCGGCCGTTGTTACGTGTCGATTCAACAGCCGCAGGCGGCCGAATAGCAGACCGAACAGGCAGCTATCCGGATCGCCCCAAAACAGGCGATCCGGACAGTCGAAACTCCAGCGGGGAGTCCGGACGCCGGGCTCCCCGTTTTCGTTTCACGACCGACCTGGAGACGCCGGTCATGTGCCTGATAGATGAAAGCCCCGAAATCGGAACGCGCCGCCTGACGCTGCGCGCCCCCACCGCTATGGATGCGGTCCGTATCGCCGAGGTCTGCGCCGACCTCGACGTGTCGCGCATGACCGCGCGCATGCCGCACCCCTACGCCCTGACCGACGCCGAGCAATGGATCGGCCGCGCCCAGGCCCAGGACCCCAACGTCGAGCGCAACTTCGTCATCGACCACGACGACGAGGGCGTGGTTGGCATGATCTCGCTCTTCCCCCAGCCCGAGGGCCCGATGGGCCACGGCCCGGCCGTCGGCCCCAGCCTGGGCTCCGAGCTCGGCTACTGCGTCGGCAAGCCCTGGCACGGACGCGGTCTGGCCACCGAGGCGGTCCAAGGCCTCCTGTCCTGGGCCCGCCGCGAATGGCGCCGCAAGCTGGTCGTCGCCGGCCACTTCGCCGACAACCCTGCCTCGGGCCGCGTGCTGGAGAAGGCCGGCTTCCTCTACACCGGTGAGCGCCGGCCGATGTTCAGCGTCGCCCGCGACGACTGGGCGGCTTCGCGCATGATGGTCTGGCTGGCCTGAGAGCCTCCGGGTCCGTCAGGTCCCGGATGCTTGGGTCCGGGCGCAGGACGCGCTATCACGCGATCACATGGCCGTGAACACCGCGCCCGCGCCCCAGGCCGCTCACCGGCGGCGCCTTCCCACGCTCCGCTGGCCGGGCGGCCTGTCGACGCGCCTGCTGCTGCTGACGGCCGCCTTCGCCGTCATCGTGGACCTGCTGATCCTGGCCCCTGCTGCGGCCAGCTTCCACGAGCGCTGGGTGACCGACCGGGTCCGCGCCGCCGAGGTCGCGTCGCTGGCGGTCGAGGCCGCCTCCTACGCTACCGTCGATGACACCCTGGCCGACCGTCTGCTGGTCGGCGTCGGCGCCGACACCGTCATGCTGCAGGAGAACGGCATCCGCCGGGTCCTGTCCGGATCGCCCAAGAGCGGCGCCGACCCCTATCTGATCGACCTGCGCCAGCCGGATCTGGTGTCGCGGCTGATCGACCCTTGGATCACCCTGCTGGGACCGTCGGACCGGCGCATCCGGGTTCTCGCCGCCCCGCGCTTTCGCAGCGGCGACTATATCGAGATCGTGGCCGAGGCCGCGCCGCTGAAGGCCGAGCTGCGCACCTATGTGCTCCAGATCGTCTTGGCCTCACTGGTGCTGTCGATCATCGCCGGCGGTCTGCTCTATCTGGGCCTGACGGTTCTGGTGCTCGAGCCGATCCGGCGCGTGACCCAGACGATCGAGCGCTTCCGGGACGACCCGGAGGCCGCGCCCCGGCCCATCCTCAAGGAGCGCACCGACGAGATCGGCCGCGTCGAGGACGAGCTGAACCGGATGCAGGAGGAGGTCAGAAACTCGCTCCGCTCCCGCGCCCGCCTGGCCGCGCTCGGCGAGGCTGTCGCGAAAATCAGCCATGATCTCAGGAACATGCTGACCGCCGCCCAGATGGCTTCGGACCGTCTGGCCGATTCCGGCGACCCGACCGTCGCCCGGTCCCTGCCGCGTCTCGAACGGGCGCTGGAGCGGGCGGTCAATCTGGCCCAGGGCGTGCTGGCCTACGGCCGCTCGGAAGAACCCGAAGCCCAGCCCCGTCCGCTTCGCCTCGCCCCCGTTATCGAGGCCGCGGCCGAGGATGCGGGCCTGACCGATCAGAGCGTGCGCCTGATCCAACGCGCGCCCGCTCGCCTGCGCGTCGAGGCCGATCCCGACCACCTGCACCGTATCCTGGTCAATCTGATGAGGAACGCCCGCGAGGCGATCGAGGCCGACCCCGAGCGTGACCGCAAGGGCAAGGTCTCCCTCACCGCCCAGCGCTCCGGCGCCCTGATCGAGATCCGCGTCCGCGACGACGGCCCGGGCCTGCCCGCCCGCGCCCGCGAAAGCCTGTTCCAGCCCTTCAAGGGATCGACCCGCCGGGATGGCGCCGGTCTCGGCCTGCCGATCGCCCGCGAGCTGGCCCAGGGCGGCGGCGGCGACCTGACGCTGGAATCGACAGGCCCCTCGGGCACGGTCTTTCTGCTGACCCTTCCGGCCCAAGCCTGACGGCTACTGGCTCAGGCTGACCCCGTCCCGCCGCCGGTCGGCGCCCGCATCCCAGCGCCCATCGCGCCAGATCGCGCCGTGCAGGCCGCTGGTCTCTGTCGCATTGGGCCGCAGCGGCGCGCCCGATGCCGCCAGCGCATCGCGGGTCGCGGTGTCAAACAGCTCGGTGTCGGCCCCGACGCTGGATCCCCGCACCACCAGATTGGGCAGGTCGAAGGCCTGCTGCATCGTCAGGCCCCAGTCCAGCACCCCGATCAAGGCCTTGGCGTTATAGGCCAGGATCGAGTTTCCGCCCGGTGAACCCAAGGCCCCGACCAGTCGTCCGTCGCGGTCCAGAATGATCAGCGGCGACATCGACGAGCGCGGCCGCTTTCCGGCCTGAACCGCATTGGCCGCCGGGCGGCCCTCGGCGTCGACGGGCGAGAAGGCGAAATCGGTCATCTGGTTGTTGAGGAAAAAGCCCCCGGCCATCCGGCCCGAGCCGAACAGGCTCTCGACCGTCGTGGTCATCGAAACCGCATTGCCCCACTGGTCGACGATGACGAAGTGGCTGGTGCCCGCCGGTTCGCGCGTCCCGTCCGGCGCCCGCTCGGCCGGAGCCCCCGGCGGCGTGCCCGGCCCGACCGGCCCCGTCACCGTCGGCACGAGGGCCGCGCGCGAGGCCACATAGGCTGAATCCAGCAGGCCCGCGACCGGCACCGCCACATGGTCCGCATCGCCGACATACAGGTCCCGGTCCGCATACATCAGCCGCTGTAGCCGCGCGAACGCCACCCAGGCCGCCGGACTGCCCTGTCCGCCGTCGATGTCCGGCGTCTCCTCGGCCATGGCCAGCAGCTGCAGCAGGCCCACCCCCGACGACGGCGGCGGCGGCACGCAAACCGCATAGACCCGGTACGGCCGGCAGATCGCCTCGCGCCGCACCGGCTCATAGGCGGCCAGGTCCTCGAGCGTCAGGCTCCCCGGATCGTCGCCGGCCTGCACCGCCGCGACGATCTCGGCCGCCAGGGCGCCGCGATACATATAGTCGGGGCCTTCCGCCGCTAGCCGGCGCACGGTCTCGGCATAGGCCGGGTTGGTCATGATCTCGCCGGCGCGCGGGCGCGAGCCGTCCGGCCGCTCGAAATAGGCCTCCGCCCATTCGGTATGGGCCTGCGGGGCGCTGGCCTCGGGGCTGTTGATGAAGGCGCCCATGCGCGGCGGCACCACGAAGCCGTCCCGCGCCAGTCGCTCGGCCTCGCCGAACAGATCACGCCATTCCAGCCGCCCATGGTCAGCCTGCGCCATGGCCAGCATGGCGACGGCGCCCGGCGTCCCCGTCGAACGGCCCGACAGCACCGCCGTGCGGAAATCATCCGGCTGGCCGTCGTCGCCCAGGAACAGGTCCGGCGTCACCGAGGCCGGGGCCGTCTCGCGTCCGTCATAGACCGTCACCGCGCCCGACTCGGCGTCATAGTGGACCATGAAGGCCCCGCCCCCGAGGCCCGAGCTCTGCGGCTCGACCAGCCCCCGCACGGCCTGGACCGCCACCGCCGCGTCGGCGGCCGTGCCCCCGGCCCGCAGAACCTGCATCCCCGCCTCCGCCGCCATCGGATTGGCGGCCGAGACGAAGGGCCCCCGCGCGATGTCCGCGTCGGCCACCGTCGAAGCGGGATTCAGGGTCTGGACCGGCGCGGCCCGCCACGGCGGCGTGCAGGCGACGGTGATCAGGGCGAGGCAGACGGGGAGGATGCGGCGCATGGGTCCTGACTAGACCAGCCCCGGCTCGGGGCAAACCCTGGCCAGGCCTAGCCCAGGGTCTGGCGCACCTGCGCCACGTGGGCGATCGCGGCCTCAAGATCATGCCACATGGCCCGCACGCGCTCGCGGCCGGGCGTCGCCTTCATCATCGAGCCCGGCTCGAACC
>JAEYWU010000085.1 GCA_023428785.1 Pseudomonadota bacterium | reverse complement strand
GCTTCGACGCCGGCGCCTCGGACGACCCGCAGGGCCGCGAGGGCGTGGCCTCCATGACCGCCGCCCTGATCACCCAGGGCGCGGCGGGCCGCTCGGCGCCCGAGATCGCCACCGATATCGAGCGCCTCGGCGCCGCGATCGGCGCCTCGGCCGGCGCGGACTTCACCAGCGTCTACGCCAACAGCCCGACCGACACTTTCGCCCAGACCTTCGCCCTGATGACCCAACTGGTTCGCCAGCCGGACTTCGCCCAGGAAGAGATCGACCGCCAGCGCGACCAGAACCTGGACGGCCTGCGCGTCGCGCTCAGCCAGCCGGGCCCGATCGCCTCGGCCGTCATCGCCCGCGCCGTCTATGGCGACGCGCCCTACGGCGATCCGGCGGGCGGCACGCTGGACAGCCTGCCGGCCATCGAGCGCGAGTCGATCGTGGCCTTCCACGCCTACAACTGGAACCCGGCCAGCGCGAACCTGGTCTTCTCGGGCGACATCGATCCCGAAGCGGCCTTCGCCATGGCTGAGCAGGCCTTCGGCGACTGGACCGGAGCCGGACCCGCCCCGGTCAGCGATGATCCGGCCGGCGCGCCGATCACGCCGCGCGTCATCGTCGTAGACCTGCCCGGCTCGGGTCAGGCCGCCGTCTCGGTCGCCGCCCGCGCCATCAGCCGCACCGACGCGGACTACTTCCGCCTCCTGGTCGGAAACGCCGTCATGGGCGGCGGCTATTCGGCCCGCCTGAACCGTGAGATCCGCATCGAGCGCGGCCTCAGCTACGGCGCCGGTTCGTCCTTCGCCGCGCGCCAGGACGAAGGCTATGTCGTCGCCTCGACCCAGACCCGCAACGACGCGGCCGCCGAGGTCGTCAGCCTGATCCTGGCCGAGGTCACCCGCCTGTCGGCCGAACAGGCCAGCGAGGACGAGATGAGCCCGCGCCGGGCCACCCTGGTCGGCGGTTTCGCCCGCAATCTCGAGACGGTCGACGGTCTGGGCGGCACGGTGGCGGGCCTCGCCAACTACGGCCTACCGATGTCGGAACTGGAGACCTACGCCCCCAACGTCCGCGGCGTGACCCCGGCCCAGATCCAGGCCTTTGCGGCCGAACATCTGCAGCCCGGCGGCTTCTCGGTGGTGGTGGTCGGCGACGCCGCCCAGTTCATCGACGCCCTGCGCGCGGCCCATCCCAACGTCGAGGTCATCCCGGCCTCGGAGCTGGACCTGGACACCGCCGCGCTCCGCTAGAACGGCCCAGGGCTCCCTCCCCATGTCCGCATGGTGAGGGGCTCAGCCCGGTAGGCAGACCACCTGCGCCACCCTCAGATCCCGACGCATTTCGTCGGCGACCGTGCCGTAGTTGGTGCGGCTGAGCACGGCCCCGCGGGCGTATTCGCCCTCAAGCTCCAGCTCGCCGGCCGCCTGGGTCAGGCTTTCAATCGCGGTCGTATAGATGCGCCCCCGGCGCGGCGCTTCGGCGATGGTGACCGCCATCACGCGCCCCTGTCCATCCAGCGCCGGACCGCCTGACAGGCCGCCCAGGGTGCCGACCAGACCTTCGGTGCGACCGATCTCGGCCCAGGCCAGCACCGGCTCGTCGCGCTGGCCGCGACCGCGCACATGCAGGGTTTCGCGCCCGATCAGGCGTGAGGTCGCCTCCCCCGGCCGTCCCTGCGGATAGCCCGGGTGATAGGCCGCCTGGCCCACGCGCAGCCGCCGGCCGCGTTCGGACACCGGCAGCGGATCGGGGCCTCCCTCGGTCAGCAGGATCGCCACGTCCGTCCGCCGCGACAGCCGCACATCGGCCGAGACCGCGCGGCTTCCCCCCACGATCAGGGCCGGCCGGGCGCAGCCCTCGACGACATGGCGCGCGGTCATCCAGACGCCCTCGCCCGAGACGGCGAAGGCGGTGCCGGTGGTCGGCTGCGCGGGCGTGGCGGGGGCCTCGACCACGACGGTCGGGTCAAAGGGTGTGACTGGGCCCAGAAAGGCGCCCAGTTCCTCCTCGCCGGCGACCGGCGGGGCGGGCGGCGCGTCGGCCCGGCCAGAGGTCATCAGAGACGCCGTCACGGCTGCAGCCAGGATCCCGCCGTAGATCAGCCAGTCGGGCGCCCGGGCCATGACGTCAGACCGTGACGGCGGCGGCCAGCACCATGGCCACGGCCAGCTTTGCCGAAACCAGTAGGACTGCGGCCGAAATCTCGCCCTCGCGGATCCGGTCCGGCAGTCCGGCCAGGATCATGTCGGTCAGGCGGAAGGCCAGGAGTTGCATCACCACCGTCGCCGCGCCCCAGATGACGATCTCGATCGTCGAGCTGGACGCTGACAGGGACGCCGCCAGCGGAATGGCCAGGCCGGCCAGCACGCCGCCGAACGCGACCGCGGCGGCCGAGTTGCCGTTGCGGATGAGGGAGATCTCTTTCCAGGGCGTCAGCAGCGCATAGAGGGTCGCGCCGAGCATCAGCATCAGCAGCGTCACCCCGACATGGGCCAGGACGATGGGAAATCCGGTGGCGAAGGCCTGAAACTCGGGTCCGCCCAGGGCGGAAAGGTCAAACGTCTGGTCCATGGCGCCCAAAACGGTACGAAGGCGGCCCTGATTGCCGCAGAAACCCGATCAACTGCAAGCGCCGCGCCACGCCGGGCTGCAGATATGAAAACGCCCCGCCGCTGGAAGCGGCCCGGCGCAAATCCGTACGGTCGATCCGTGGATTAGCCGATGGTCTTCAGATTGACCGCGGCGTCCTTGCCCGAACGCTTGTCGGCCTGGAGGTCGAATTCGACCCGCTGGCCTTCGTTCAGGGTCTTCATGCCCGAAGCCTCGATAGCCGTGGCGTGGACGAACGCGTCCTTGCCGCCGCCATCAGGCGCGATGAAGCCGTAGCCCTTGGTGGTGTTGTACCATTTGACGGTGCCCGTAGCCATGGCAGCCTCCGATATACGTTGTCCCCGAAAACCGCTTTCGGGGGCTGTCGGGTCTGCAGATCTTGGCTTCGGCCGGCGCATGACCGGTCCGTCGGCGAAAGGCTAGACGGTCGACGCCTCAATGTGTGGCTGAAATCCATTTCCCGCGCAAGCGAGTGAAAGGGTTAGCCGGTTGCTAGCGGCACGCTTTCGGCTAGTGTCCGGAGCCCAAGAATGTGAATAGGCGCGCGAGTCGCGCCTGACGGGCCAAAAACGCATGCAACTGACCATCGAACGCTCCGCTCTCCTCAAGGCTCTCGGCCATGTCCAGAGTGTCGTGGAGCGCAGGAACACCATCCCGATCCTGTCCAACGTCCTGTTGTCGGCGGGCCGCGACCGGCTGTCCTTCGCCGCCACAGATCTCGACATGGAGATGGTCGACGAGGCCGAGGCCCGCGTCAGCCAGGAAGGCCAGATCACGGCCCCGGCCCACACCCTGCACGACATCGTCCGCAAGCTGCCCGAGGGCGCAGAGGTCGAGCTGACCTATTCCTCGGACGATCCGCGCCTGACGGTGTCGGCGGGCCGCTCGCGCTTCAACCTGCCGGTTCTTCCGGCGGGCGACTTCCCGGTCATGTCGACCGAGAGCTCGGGCGCGCGTTTCACCCTGATGAAGGAAGACCTGGCGCGTCTGATCGACAAGACGCGCTTCGCCGTCTCGACCGAAGAGACGCGCTACTACCTCAACGGTCTCTACCTCCACACCGTGTCGGAGAACGGCCAGGCCCTGCTGCGCGGCGTGGCCACCGACGGCCATCGTCTGGCGCTGGCCGAGACCCCGGCGCCGGAAGGCGCGGCGGGCGGGCCGGGCGTCATCGTGCCCCGCAAGACCATCGACCAGGTCCGCCGCCTGCTCGACGCCGGCTCGGGCGCCGTCGAGGTCCAGATCAGCCCCCAGAAGATTCGGTTCGAGTTCGACAAGGCGTCGCTGACCTCCAAGGTCATCGACGGGTCGTTCCCGGACTATGTGCGGGTCATCCCCAAGGGCAACGACAAGGTCGCGGTCCTCGACAACGCCGTCTTCGCCCAGGCCGTCGACCGCGTCTCGACCATCTCGGCCGAGAAGTCCCGCTCGGTGAAGATGGCCTTCGAACAGGGCCGCGTGATCCTGACCGTGCGCAACATGGAAGCCGGCCAGGCCACCGAGGAAGTCGAGATCGACTACAACGAGGACTCCTTCGAGATCGGCTTCAACGCGCGCTATCTGCTGGATATCGCCGGGCAGATCACGGGCGATGAGGCCCAGTATCGGTTTGCCGACCCGGCCAGCCCAACGTTGGTCCTCGATCCAGCGGACCCGGGCGTCCAGTACGTGCTGATGCCGCTGAGGGTGTGATCCAGACCTACGGACCCCGCTACCCAACTTGGCGGTTCGTCCTGATCGCGCTGGTCGTTGCGATGCCGATCCTCGGCTTTCTGCTCGCTAGGCTTGCTCTCGTTCGACAGCTAACCGCTGCCGACCTGATCTGGGCCGGAGCAAGCTTGGCCTTCGTGTTCCTCGGAGCGGCTTCGACCGGAATCAGCCGGATTTTTGCGTCAGAGACCTATCCCAAGACCCTCGTGGCCAGCCTGCCGCTCGGCTATCCGGCATTCGTGATCGGCGGGACCGCCATACAACTGTCTGTCGAAAGCGCGCTTGTAGACTGGCTCACGATTGCGCTGGCGGCAGGATGCGTCGCTGTGCACATGGTCGTCACGCGCCGGCTGATGGGCCGAACCTGGCCGGAACGCCGGCCATCCCGCTCATGATCCAGTCGCTCCGAACAGCATGATCACCGCCCTCACCCTCACCGATTTCCGCTCTTACGAGAGCGCGCGGCTGGAGCCGGGCGCGGGGGTCACGGTGCTGCATGGGCCCAATGGGGCGGGCAAGACCAATGTGCTGGAGGCGCTGAGTTTCCTGACCCCCGGCAAGGGCCTGAGGGGCGCGGGCGCCGCCGAGGGCGGGCGGCGCGAGCCAAGCGAGCCGGCGGGCCGGGCCTGGGCCGTGGCGGCCGTCCTCGGCGACGATGAGCGGCGCCTGGGCACGGGCGTCCAGTCCCCCGGCGCCGCGCGGCGCATCGTGCGCATCGACGGCGAACCCGCCCAGCCCGGCGGCCGGCTGGACCACAACCGCCCCGTCTGGGC
>JAEYWU010000044.1 GCA_023428785.1 Pseudomonadota bacterium | reverse complement strand
CGCCAGATCCTTGGTCATGTAGCCGGACTCGACCGTGTCGATGCAGACCTTCTCGAGCGTCGTCGCGAACTTCGCGAGGTCCTCGTTCCCGTCGAGCTTCGCCCGGTGGGCGAGGCCCCGCGTCCAGGCGAAGATCGAGGCGATCGAGTTCGTCGAGGTCTCCTTGCCCTTCTGGTGCTCGCGGTAATGGCGCGTCACCGTGCCGTGGGCGGCCTCGGCCTCAACCGTCTTGCCGTCCGGCGTCATCAGCACCGAGGTCATCAGGCCGAGCGAGCCGAAGCCCTGCGCGACGGTGTCGGACTGCACGTCGCCGTCGTAGTTCTTGCAGGCCCAGACGTAGCCGCCCGACCACTTCAGGCACGCCGCCACCATATCGTCGATGAGGCGATGCTCGTAGGTGATCTTCTTCGCCGCGAACTGGTCCTTGAACTCGGCGTCGAAGATCTGCTGGAAGATCTCCATGAAGCGCCCGTCATACTGCTTCAGGATCGTGTTCTTGGTCGAGAGATAGACCGGGTAGTTGCGCGCCAGGCCATAGCCGAACGAGGCGTGGGCGAAGTCTCGGATCGAGGCGTCGAGGTTGTACATGCCCATCGCCACGCCGGCGCCGGGCGACTTGAAGACCTCATGCTCGATCACTTCGCCGTCGTCGCCGACGAACTTGATCGACAGGGTCCCGGCGCCCGGCATCAGGAAGTCGGTGGCCTTGTACTGGTCGCCGAAGGCGTGACGGCCGACGACGATAGGCTGGGTCCAGCCCGGAACCAGACGCGGCACGTTCGAGCAGATGATCGGCTCACGGAAGACCACGCCGCCAAGGATATTGCGGATGGTGCCGTTCGGCGATTTCCACATCTTCTTGAGGCCGAACTCGGCCACGCGGGCCTCGTCGGGGGTGATGGTGGCGCACTTCACGCCCACGCCGTGCTTCTGGATGGCGTGCGCCGCGTCGATCGTGACCTGGTCATCGGTCGCGTCGCGGTGCTCCATGCCGAGGTCGTAATAGTCGAGTTCGAGGTCGAGGTACGGGAAGACCAGCTTGTCCTTGATCATCTGCCAGATGATGCGGGTCATCTCGTCGCCGTCGATATCCACGATCGGATTGGCGACCTTGATCTTGGCCATGGGGCTCTCTTTCGTCGAATGCGGGAGGTTTCGGGGCGGGGGTATAGCCGCCCCCCGCGCGGCTGGCAAAGGCAGACCTTGTCCGCACCGCGCGGGCGTTAACCGTGCCCCAGAAAAGTCATGGGCCCGGATGCGAACCCGAGGGCGGCTCGTCGGTTGTTCAGGGGCGCCGACAGACGAGAAGGGGGCCGCGTGGACGAAGAGATGGGCCGCCTGCTGGATCGATGGATCATCGCATTTCTCGATCCGCCGGCGGTGCTAGATGCCGATCTCATGCGTTCGATCCTCGACGAGCACGACGCAGGCGGGATCGAGGACGGGACATGACCGACAAGACCTTCAAGGCGGGCGACAAGGTCCGCTGGGACCACAGTCAGGGCGCGACGACCGGCAAGGTGGTCAGGAAGCTGACCAGGCCGATGAAGATCAAGGACCACAAGGTGGCCGCCTCGCCGGACCACCCCGAATATCTGGTTGAGAGCGACAGGACGGGTGCGCGCGCCGCGCACCGTCCATCCGAACTGCGCAAGGCCTGACCCCGGGTGCGGCGGGTTGATGTTCTGGTCATCGGCGCCGGTCCGGCCGGGCTGACGGCGGCGACCTATCTGGCGCGGTTCCGGCGCTCGGTTCTGGTGGCGGACGGCGGCAAACCCCGCGCCTGCTGGATTCCGGTCAGCCACAACATGCCGGGCTTCCCCGAGGGCATCACCGGCGACGACATCCTCAAGCGCCTGACCCTGCAGGCCGAGGAATACGGCGCTGTGGTCCAGTCGGGGCGGGTCGTCTCAATCCATCGCGAGGATGGCGACTTCGTCGCCTGCATCGACGCAGAGACCGTGCGGGCGCGCGCCGTGCTTCTGGCGACCGGGGTTGTGGACCGGCGGCCGCCCCTGCCGGGAGTGGACGACGCGATCGAGACGTCTCTGGTGCGCATCTGTCCGATCTGCGACGGCTATGAGGCGACGGGAAAGCGGGTGGCGGTGATCGCGGATGACGACCTGGGCCTTCGCGAGGCGGCCTTCATCAGGGGATATTCGGATCAGGTGACGCTGTTTCACGTCGGCGACGGTCCAGCGCCCGATCTGGACGAGGCGAAGCGGCTCGGCGTCGAGGTTCTGGTCGGGCCGGTCGAGGCGCTGTCGCTTCAGGACGATCACGCCCGCTGCATGGTCTGGGGCGGCCAAGAGCGCCGGTTCGACCACGTCTATTCAGCGCTGGGCACGACGGCGAATGTCGATCTGGCCACCGCTCTGGGGGTTCGGTGCGCCGAGGACGGGCGGCTGGAGGTCGACGATCACCAGCAGACCAGCGTGCCCGGCCTGTGGGCGGCTGGCGACGTGGTCAGGGGCCTGAACCAGATCGCGGTGGCGACGGCCGAGGCCGCGGTCGCGGCGACCGCGATCCACAATGCGCTGAGGGAGGCTGACGGCCAGACGGTGAGAGTCTAGCGGTCATCCGGATCGATAGGGACCGGGGCGTTCGGATCTTCGGGCGCTTCGTCCTCGACGGCGTCGGCGGTGGTCGCAGGTCCCCAGATCGGACCGGGACGCTCGAGGTCGCCGCGAAGGCCGCAGCCGGCGAGCATCAGGCCCGCGCTGCTCATGAGGATCAGGGTGCGAAGTCTCATCCGATACGCTCCTTCCAGCGCCTGACCTGGGCGCGGACATTCTCCGGCGCCGTGCCCCCGTAGCTGAGCCGGCTGGCGGCCGAGGCGGCGGGGGTCAGGACATCATACACGCCCGCGGTGATTCCGGCCTCGATGGCCTGGAGTTCTTCCAGCGGCATGTCCGGCAGGTCCAGGCCCAGCTGTTCGGCGCGTTTGACGGCGGCGCCGGTGATGTGGTGGGCGCGGCGGAACGGCAGGCCCAGTTCGCGCACCAGCCAGTCGGCCAGATCGGTGGCGGTCGAGAAGCCCGCGCCCGCGGCGGCGGCCATGCGCTCGCGGTTCGGGGTCAGGTCCGAGATCATCCCGGCCATGGCGGCGAGCGCGACATCCAGGGCGTCGAAGGCCTCGAAAACCGGCGGCTTGTCCTCCTGCATGTCCTTGGAATAGGCGAGCGGCAGGCCCTTCATGACCGTGGTCAGGGCCACCAGCGAGCCGTTGATGCGGCCGGTCTTGGCGCGAACCAGTTCGGCGGCGTCAGGGTTCTTCTTCTGCGGCATGATCGACGAGCCGGTGGTGAAGGCGTCCGAAAGGGCGATGAAGCCGAACTGGGGCGTCATCCAGACGACGATCTCTTCGGCCAGGCGTGACAGGTGGCCGGCGCAGAGCGAGGCGGCCGACAGGCTTTCAAGCGCGAAGTCCCGGTCCGAGACCCCATCCAGCGAATTGGCCATCGGCCGGGCGAAACCCAGCGCCGAAGCAGTGGCGTCCCGGTCGATCGGGAAGGGTGAACCAGCCAGGGCGGCGGAGCCCAACGGACTCTCGTTCATCCGTTCGCGGGCGTCCCTGAACCGCGAGGCGTCGCGGCCGAGCATTTCGACATAGGCCATCATGTGGTGGCCGAAGGTCACCGGTTGGGCGGGCTGGAGGTGGGTGAAGCCCGGCATCAGGGCGTCGGCATAGGCCTCGGCCTGTTTCAGCAGCGCCTTCTGCAGCGTCTCGACCTGGACAATGGTGCGGTCGCAGGCGTCACGGACCCACAGGCGGAAATCGACGGCGACCTGGTCATTGCGCGAGCGGGCGGTGTGGAGGCGACCGGCCGCGTCACCGATCAGCTCGGCGAGGCGGGCCTCCACATTCATGTGGATGTCCTCGTATTCCTCGCGGAAAGGGAAGGTCCCGGCCTCGATCTCTGCCTCGATCGTATCGAGGCCGCCGAGAATGGCCTCGGCTGCGTCCGGCTGGATGATCCCCTGCTTGAGCAGCATGCGGCAATGGGCGCGCGAGCCGGCCAGATCCTGGCGCCAAAGCCGCTTGTCGACGCCGATGGAGACATTGATCGCCTGCATCAGATCGGCCGGCCGTTCGGAGAAGCGTCCGCCCCACATCTCTTGACCTGCGGCGTTCGCCGGGGTTTGGGTCGCGCCCTCATTCTTGGGATCAGACATGGGCAGGGTCTTCGGAGCTCGGAGGACGACGGGAGCGGTCGCGGTCATGGCCACGGCCGGGCTGATGCTGGGTCTGTTATGGGGTTGCGACCGGGGCGGCAATAGTCTGGCCGAGCATGCGACGGGCTCGCTCGCCAACCTGACCGTTCCAGAAGAAGCGATGGGCGCGCCCGGGGACGGCTTCCTGACGCCGGATGGGGCGCCCGCGACCCTGGCGGATTTCCGGGGGCGGGTGGTGGTGCTGAACGTCTGGGCGATGTGGTGCACGCCGTGCCGAACCGAGCTTCCGACTATCGCCGCGCTGGACGACGCCTATGGCGATGAGCTGGCCGTGGTGGCGGTGAACGTGGACCGGACCGAGGACGAAGTCTCGGCGGCGCGCGCCTTCCTGGCGGAGGAGAACGCGCCGCTGGTCTTCTATTCGGACCCGACCTTCGAGCTGCCGTTCCGGCTGCCCGGCCGGGGAGCTATGCCCCAAACACTGGTCATCGACCGGCAGGGCAGGGTGAGAGCCTGGCTCGCAGGCGAGGCCGACTGGTCCAGCGCCGAGGCGCGCGGGCTGGTGGACGCCCTGCTGGCGGAGTCGGCCTAGTCCGCGCCTTCGAGCAGCTTGTCGAGCGCGCGAGCGACGTTCTCGAGCGTATAGGGCTTTTGAACCACCGGGCGGCCCTGATGGTTGTCGGGCAACTGGGCCTGTTCACCGTAGCCCGAGGCGAACAGGAAGGGCACGCCCATCTCCTGGAGCCGGTCGGCGACGGGAAAGCTGTCGCGGTCGCCCAGGTTGATGTCGAGCATGGCCAGGGCCGGCGGGGCGCTGTCGAGCACGTCGAGCGCCGCCTCGACGGTGGAGGCGGTGGTGACGCGGTCGGCGCCGAGGCGGCCGAGCACGTCCTCGGCGTCCAAGGCGATGATCAGACTGTCCTCGACCAGCATCACCTGTCGCCCGTCCAGGATGCGGGCCGGAGGCGTGGCCGGATGGCCGACGGCCGGGCGGGGGAAGCGCACCTGCGGCGTGCGGTCCGTGCCGCTTTCGGAGACGTGACGGCCGGGAATCCGCAGGGTCGCGACAACGCCCTCGGGCCGATAGTCGATCGAGGCTTCGCCGCCGAGGTCATATGGCACCGACTTGTCGATGATGGTCGTGCCGAAGCCCTTGCGCGAGGGCGCGCGGACCGGCGGCCCGCCCTGTTCGCGCCACTCAACCACCAGATCTCCGGCCTCGTTGCGGCTCCAGTCGATGTCGACCGTGCCGGAATCCGAGAGGCTCCCGTATTTGGCGGAGTTGGTGACCAGTTCGTGGATCACCAAGGCCATAGTCGAATAGGCCTGGGGGTTCAGAAGAACGTGACCCCCCGTCGAGCGAATTCGGTCGGGCTGATCGGCCAGGAAGGCGGCCGCCTCGGCGTCGATCAGGGCCTGCAGCGGCGCCGGGCCCCAGTGATCATCCGTAATCTGATTATGGGCGCGGGCCAGGGCGTGGATGCGGCCGTCGACCAGCTTGACGAAGCCCTCGATGGAATCGTCGTGCGGCTTGGACTGGCGGATCAATCCGCGGATGACGCCCAGGATGTTGCGCACCCGGTGATTCAGCTCGGCGATGAGCAGTTCCTGGCGCTCATTGGCCTGCTGGCGCTGCATGGTGGCCTCGTCGGCCATGCGCAGGACGACCTCGATCAGGGTGGCGCGCAGGGTCTCGGCGACGCGCAGCTCTGACGGGGTGAAGGCGCGGGCGCGGCCCTCGACCGTCTCCTTCCACTCCGCGAAGCTCTCGCGAGGCGTCAGGCGCGGGCCGTTGGGACCGTAGTCGATGGGCTTGTGCGGATCGCCGCCCCAGCTGACCGAGCGGATCAGTTCCGAGCGAAACAGGATGACGAAGTTGGTCGCGGCACGGGAGATCGGAATGGCCAGCAGGCCCGCCGAGATGTCCGCGAACTTCTCGGCCCCGTCGATGAGCGAGCCGATGTTGTCGGTCGTATAGACGCGGTCGGGGCTGATTTCGGTCAGGCGGGCGACGATGCGGCGGAAGTCGCCTGCGCCGGGCGTTAGGCCGGAGAAGGCGTGACTGCCGTTGATCCAGACGCCGACGCCGTCGGCGGGGATGGCGTTGGTCAGGATCTCGCCCAGCCAGTCGGGATCGTTCAGCAGGGTGTCGTCCGAGGCCACGGCGCCCAGCAACTGGTCGGCGATGTCGCGGGCGCGGCGTTCGAACTCGACCAGTTCCTTGCGCTCGCGGCTTTCCAGCCGCATCGAGAACATCTGGGCCAGAAGCTCGCAGATCGAGCGCCGCTCGAAGGTCGGCGTCATCGGCGCATAGTGGTGACAGGCGAACAGGCCCCACAGCTTGTCGTCGACGATGATCGAGATCGACATGGAGGCGCGCACGCCCATGTTCCTCAGATACTCGATGTGGATCGGCGAGACGCTGCGCAGCACCGACAGGGACAGGTCCAGCGGCCGGCCGGAGCCTTCGAGCGCCGGGCGCACCGGGACCGGCTCGGCGTCGATGTCGGCGATGATGCGCAGCAGGTTGCGGCGATACAGCTGGCGGGCTTGGGCCGGAATATCCGTCGCCGGATAGTGCAGGCCCTTGAAGCTGCCGATGCCCGAACGGCAGGCCTCGGCCACGACCTCGCCCGAGCCGTCCTGATCGAACTTGTAGATCATGACCCGGTCAAAGCCGGTCAGGGCGCGAACCAGGCGCACACCCTCATTGAAGAAGCGCGGGAAGTCGTCGGTCTGGTCCAGGCGCGCGACCATCGAGCGGACCGTGTTGGTGGCGTCGCCGCTGGGCTCGGACGAGGGCTGGCCCTCGATGATGACCTGGCCGTTGGAGACGTGGAGCGCCACGTCGAACCGGTCGCGTCCCTCGACGACCTCGCAGTGGAAGATACGCTCGACCGCGTCCGCGCCCTGGAGCATGGCCACGCGGTTGCGCAGGGTGTGGACGGCTTCGGTGCGGAACACCGCCTCCAGCGGACGCCCGATGGCGGCTTTCGCGCTCAGGCCTGTGAAGGCCTCTAGATTGTCCGAGGCGCGCTCGATCACCCAGGTGTCGGAGACGGCGACGAGAAAGCCGATCGGCTGGATGGCGCCCAGCAGATGGATCGGTTCGCGGTCGCAGTTGGTCAGGTCGACCGGTTCGGAAAAGGTCGACGTCATGCGGCGGCGGCGTCCTTCGCCGCCTGGTCGAAACAGTCAAAGACGGAGCGGGCCGAGCGGACGGCGTCGGCGATCTGGTCGGCGGCCACCAGCCGGGCGTCCAGCAGGGCCGTCAGGGCGCGCCAACGCGGGCCGGCGCCGTCGCCGCCCAGAAAGCGGCGCGGGGCCTGGTCGGGGATGTTGCGACCGAGCACGGCGCCGCCGAGGCGGGAGCCTTCCAGCACATAGACGGCGCCGAGAAGTTCGGCCTCGGAGGTCATGGGCGGAGCCTGAATGGTGCGGGGCGCGGCGACGCCCATTTCGGCCAGGTCCTCAAGCAGCAGATCGGCGCGGCGGCGCAGGGGCCAGTCCTCGATCAATCCGGCGACGCCGGCGGCCTCGGCGGCGCGCTCGACGGCCACGAAGGCGCGCGACTGGGCGCTCAGGAACCGGGCGTAGCCGTCGAGGGTCGAGAGGTCGTGGGCGCCGAAGGCAGCGTCCACCCGATCATGCGCCTGGCGCGTCTCGTCCCGCAGCGCCCGGCGTGCGCCGGACGCGGTTTCGCAGGCTTGATCCTGGCTGGAATTACTCTGACGCCCCACGCGCGCTCGCTGCTTCTCGTATCCCCGACCAACCGCAACGGGTTGCGTGACGGAAGGTTCCGGGGTCAGAAAATTTAGTGGGCGGCTTCGGCGTCTTCTTCGGAACGCTTCTTCAGCATGGCGTCGAAGGAGGTCCAGACGCCGTCGGCGCCGTGCCAGGAGCCCTTGGTCGCGGCCTTGGAATATTCGGTCGCGCGGGCCTCGAAGAAGTTGGCGTGCTCGACACCCGAGAGCAGCGACTGGAGCCAAGGCAGCGGGTTGTCCTTCACCCCGCCGTACAGTTCCGGCAGCTGGAGCTGACGCAGGCGCCAGTCCGCGATGAAGCGGATATAGGCCTTGATGTCGTCCGGGGTCATGCCGTTCACCGGGCCCATCTCGAAGGCCAGGTCGATGAACTTGTCTTCCATATCGACGACGGTGCGACAGCAGTCGACGATGTCGTCGGCGACCGCCTTGGTGACCGCGCCGGTCTCCTTGTTGAAGGCATGGTAGAGCTTGATGATGCCGTCGCAGTGCAGACTCTCGTCGCGGACCGACCACGAGACGATCTGGCCCATGCCCTTCATCTTGTTCTGGCGCGGGAAGTTCATCAGCATCGCGAAGGAGGCGAACAGCTGAAGGCCCTCGGCGAAGCCGCCGAACATGGCCAGGGTGCGCGCGATGTCGGCGTCGCTGTCGACCCCGAACTGACCCATGTAGTCGTGCTTGGCGCGCAGGGCGTCGTATTCCATGAAGGCGCCGAACTCGGCCTCGGGCATGCCGATGGTCTCGAGCAGCAGGGCGTAGGCCGCGATGTGGATGGTCTCCATGTTGGCGAAGGACGCCAGCATCATCTTGACCTCGGTCGGTTTGAACACCCGACCGTAGCGCTCCATGTAGTTGTCCTGGACCTCGATGTCGGCCTGGGTGAAGAAGCGGAAGATCTG
>JAEYWU010000097.1 GCA_023428785.1 Pseudomonadota bacterium | reverse complement strand
GATCAGGGCGTTCAGGAGCTGGGAGCCGGCCCAGAGGCCCAGAGCCCGGCTGCGGGCGCGTTCCGACGGCGCATTCCAGACACGCAGCGCTGACAGGGTCGAGGTCGACAGCAGGATCGGGAACAGGGCGCTGATCACGCCGCGCGGCCGTTCAACGACGCCATGGCCCGTGGGCGCGCGAAGGCCGGCCCGGTCGACTTCTTCCGCGCCGCGGCGCGACAGGGCGGCGGTCGTCAGGCCGATGCCGGCCAGCAGGGCCACGCCGAGCGCGACATGGCCGCCACCGCGATTCTGCGATCCGATGAAGTCCTCGACGATTTCGCGTCCGCGCCCGGTCATGGCCGTTCTCCCTCAGCTACCGAGAGGGAACAGGCGTCGCGCGCGTGGGTTCCGAGGCCTTACGCCCCCTCGCCCTCGATCTCTTTCATCGCGGACTGGATGTAGTTCTGCTCACCCATCATCCGGATCAGGCCGATCTGGTTTTCGAGGAAGTCGATGTGGTGCTCGGTGTCGGACAGGATCTCCGACAGGATCTGCCGGCTGACAAAATCAGCGGTCAGTTCGCACTGCTTGATACCCTCGATCTGGGCGACGCGGCCGGTCAGCTCGACCTGAAGGTCGGCCTCAAGGCACTCGGGCACGGTCTCGCCGATCTTGAGCTTATGGAGGTCCTGCATGTTGGGCAGGCCCTCGAGGAAGAGGATCCGCTTGATGAGCTTGTCGGCGTGCTTCATCTCGCCGATCGACTCTTCGTAGACGATGCGCCCGAGGTGGGTCAGGCCCCAGCTCTCGAACATGCGGGCGTGCAGGAAGTACTGGTTCACGGCGGTCAACTCATTGGTGAGCACCGTGTTCAGAAGCTTGATGATCTGGGGGTCGCCCTTCATGGCCCTGCGTCCTTGCCTGCGCGCGCGACGGCGGGATCGCCGGTGACGCATGATGTCTCTAACACACGAAAACGCCGCTTGTTTCAGATGCGAGCGTTTATCACCACATTGATATTGCGAGTGATTTTTGCTCTGAGAAGCGGCGGCTACTCGGCGGCGAGCGCGTAGGTCTCGCGCGCGTCCTGGATCATGCGGCGCATGTCGCAGACGCACTTGGCGCACTGGGCCTGACAGTCATGGGCGGCGAAGATTTCGCGCGGGCGGCAGGCGCCAGCCTCGATAGCGGCGTGGACCTGGCGTTCGCGAATGCCGTTGCAGTTACAGACGTACAAATGAGCCGGCCCGACCGATTGCGAATGACTCTACATATCAGGCTTGCCATGGCGAATGCAAGGCGTTCGCGAGCGGAACATTGACCCGGTCCCGATGTCGGTCCACTTGCCCGCCATGCCTGACGCTTCCTGCCGCCTCTATCTGCTGACCCCGCCTTCGATCCCGGATCTGGGCGTCTTTGCGCGCGCCCTCGAGGACGCCCTGGACGCCGGCGATGTGGCCTGTCTGCAGGTCCGGCTGAAGCCGGCGGCGGACGATGCGATCCGCGAGGCCGCCGCCGTGATTGCTCCCATCGCCCAGTCGCGAGGCGTGGCGGTGATCCTCAATGACCGGCCCGATCTGGTGAAGCCGCTGGGTCTGGACGGGGTGCACGTCGGCCAGTCGGACGCCTCCTATGCCTCGGCGCGCCGGGACGTCGGGCCGGACCGGATCGTTGGCGTGACCTGTCACGACAGCCGTCACCTGGCCATGGAGGCGGCGGAAGCCGGCGCAGACTACGTCGCCTTCGGCGCCTTCTTCCCCAGCGAGACCAAGGACGCCCCGACCCGCGCTGAGCCGGACATCCTGTCCATCTGGCAGGAGACGATGGAAGTCCCTTGCGTCGCCATTGGCGGGATCACGGCCGACAATGCCGAGGAACTGGCGCGTGCGGGGGCAGATTTCCTGTGCGTCGGAGCCGGGGTCTGGGGCCATCCTGACGGGCCCGCCGAAGCCGTTCGTCGTCTGAACGCCGCCATCAACACCGGACTCACAGGCCGCGGCGGCCTTTAAGGGATATTAGGAACAGGCGATTAAGCCTGGTGGTCAGGTCCCAGCCGAGACGTGTCCATGACCCTGAGCCCGGTGCTCGATCCTATGAGTTCCAGCGCGCCCGCACAGCGGCGCGCGCCCGCCGTGGCGGATGACGGGCTGAATCTGTTCCTTTCGCGGCCGTTCGAGCCGATCGCCATGGCCCTCGCGGTCGTGGCCCTGATCGTGGGCGCCATCCTGTTTGCGCGCACGGCCGGCCTGATCGCGGCCCTTTGGGCTGCCAACGGCGTGGCAATTGGCGTGTGGCTGCGGCGCGACCGGGGCCGCACCTATGACCTTTGCATGGCTGGGTTGCTGACGATCGCAATCGCCGTGGCCGAACTGCTGGTCGGGAATGACTACAAGCTCACCACCCTGTTCACGGTCGCCAACATGCTGGAGATCGTGCTGGCCGTCTTCCTGGTCCGGCGCTTCGGGGCGGGACTCAATCTCGCGACCATGGATGGCGTGCGCCGTTTCCTGGCCACTGCGGTGGTCATCGCGCCGATCCCGGCTGCGACGCTGGCGGGTGTCGGTCTCAGCCTGCTCCAGGGCGCCGATTTCAGCGCCACCTTCCTGACCTGGTGGTTCGGCCACGCGCTGGGTGTGGCGGGTCTGGGCGGCTTCATCCTGGCGATCCGTCGCCGCGAGACGGTGCGCCTGATGCGTCCGGCCAAGCTGGCCGAGGCCGTGGTGCTGCTTTCGGCGCTGACCGCCCTGTTCTTGGCGATCTTCTCGCCTTTCGCCGTTCCGGCCGGCGTGCTGTCCATGCCCCTGATCCTGCTGATCGCGGTCCGGCTGCGCTTTGCGGGGATGAGCTTGGCGGCCGTGATCATCAGTGTTCTTGCGGTCGGCGGAAGCATGCAGGGCTTCGGGCCCTATGCCGAGGTCTTCGGGGCTCCCGGGCGGGCGATCATGTCGCAGATTTTGGTCCTGACTGCCTATCTGCCAGCGATCCTGATCGTCGGCGCGCTTGAGGAGCGCGACGGCCTGACCCGCGCGGCGCAACTGGCCCAGGCGCGCGCCGAGCGCGCTTCGGACGGCAAGTCGCGCCTGCTGGCCAACGTCAGCCACGAGATCAAGAGCCCCATCGCCGGCGTCATCGGCATCGCCGAGCTCTGGCGCGACGGCAAGCTGGGCGAGGTGACCCAGACCCAGGTCGAGATGAGCGACATGCTGGTCAAGACGGCCCGCCAGATCGAGGCCCTTGCCTACGATCTTCTGGACGTCTCGCGCGCCGAGGCAGGGGCGGTTTCGGTCGACCTCAAGCCCACCAATGTGGTGGCCCTGCTCGAGGATGTCCGCCGGTCGGCCGGGCTGCGGCCCGAGGCCCACGGCGTGCGCATGGAACTGGTCGCCCACGGCGACAAGCTGGTGGCCATGGCGGATTCGGTGCGGCTGTCCCAGGTCCTGTCGAACCTGACCTCCAATGCCCTGAAATACGGCGCCTCGGGCGGGCTGGTGCGCTTCAAGGCCGAGGAGGGCGATGACCATTCGGTGCGCATCTCGGTCATCGATCTGGGCCCGGGCCTGTCCGAGGCCAAGCAGGCCGAACTGTTCGAGCCGTTCAACCGCCTCGGCATGGAGAAGTCGACGGTCGAGGGCCACGGTATCGGACTGGCGCTGGCCAAGCGTCTGGTCGAGCTGCAGCAGGGCCGCATCGGCGTTCACAGCAAGCCCGGCGAAGGGGCGACCTTCTGGGTCGAGCTGCCCGCCGCCTGATCGCGCCGCCCGGCGACGCGCCTTGCCCTTTGATGCCTGTGGCTGTAGGAGGCGCGCTCGAATTTCCAAGAGGGCGTCCGCGCCCGAGAGACCCCCATGGCAAAGATCAACGGCAACACCATCAAGCCCGGCATGGTGCTCCAGCACAACGGCGGCCTGTGGGTCGTCACCAAGGCCAACCACGTCAAGCCCGGCAAGGGCGGCGCCTTCGCCAACGTCGAGGCCAAGAACCTCGAGACCGGGAACAAGCTCAATGAGCGCTTCCGCTCGGAAGACAAGGTCGAGCGCGTCACGCTCGAGCAGAAGGACTATTCGTACCTGTATGACGGCGGCGACACCCTCGTGTTCATGAACGACGAGAACTACGAGCAAATCGAGCTGCAGAAGCAGTGGGTCGGCGAAGAGCGCATCCCGTACCTCCAGGAAGGCATGAAGGTCGTCATCGAGAGCCATGAGGACCGCCCTATCGGTCTGAGCCTGCCGGAGCAGGTGGTGCTCGAGATCACCGAGACCGAGCCGACCGTGAAGGGCCAGACGGCCTCGTCGTCCTACAAGCCCGCCACCGCCTCGAACGGCCTGCGCATCATGATCCCGCCGTACATGTCGGCGGGCGAGCGCGTCGTGGTCGATACCGAGACCGGCGAATACGTCCGCCGCGCGGACTGATCTGATGCCCCTAGGCTCTCCCGTCGTCCAGGTGATGATCGACGCGGTCAAGAAGGCCGCACGCCCGATGCTGCGCGACTTCGGCGAGGTCGCGGCGCTGCAAGTGTCGAGGAAGGGCCCCGGTGATTTCGTCTCGGCGGCCGACCTCAAGGCCGAGCAGACCCTGTTCGAGGTGCTGATGAAGGCGCGTCCCGGCTATGGCTTCCTCGGCGAGGAACGCGGCATGGTCGAGGGCACGGACAAGAGCCACACCTTCATCGTCGATCCTATCGACGGCACGACCAACTTCCTGCACGCCATGCCGCACTTCGCGATCACCGTCGCGCTTGAGCGCGAGGGCGAGATCCAGGCGGGCGTGACCTTCAACCCGATCACCAACGAGCTGTTCTGGGCCGAGAAAGGCAAGGGCGCCTTCCTGAACGACGCGCGCATCCGCGTCTCGGGTCGCCGCGAGCTGGCCGACTGCCTGATCGGCACGGGCCTGCCGTTCATCGGCCGTCCGGGCCACGGCCAGACGATCAAGGAAGTCCACGCCATCGGCCAGCGGGTCGCGGGCATCCGCCGTCTCGGCTCGGCCGCGCTCGACCTCGCCTGGGTCGCCGCGGGCCGCTACGACGCCTTCTGGGAGCGGAACCTGAACCCCTGGGACGTGGCCGCGGGGCTGATCCTGATCACCGAGGCCGGCGGCGTCGTCACCGGCATCGACGAGGATCAGGATGTGCGCACCGGCGCCGGCGTCTGCGTCGGCGCCCCGGAAATCCAGCCGCAGCTGGTGAAGCACCTGCGGGCAGCCTAACCCCTCGCTTCACTCTGCCCTGAACTGCAGCTCCGCCAGCCGCGCATAGAGGCCGCCGGCTTTCACCAGCGCCGCGTGCGTGCCTTCCTCGACCACGCGGCCCTCATCCATGACCACGATCCGGTCGGCCCGCTTCACCGTGGCCAGACGGTGGGCGATGACCAGAGTGGTGCGGCTCTCCATAGCCCGGTCCAGCGCGGATTGAACGAGCCGCTCGTTTTCGGCGTCGAGCGCCGACGTCGCTTCATCCAGCAGCAGGATCGGCGCGTGACGCACCAAGGCGCGCGCGATGGCGAGGCGCTGCCGCTGACCGCCAGACAGGGACCGCCCCCGTTCGCCCAGCGGCTCATCCAGCCCCTTGGGCAGGGCTTCCAGGAACATCAGGGCCTGGGCCTCCTCAAGCGCCGTCCGGATAGCGGCCTCGTCAGCCTCTTCGCGGCCGAAGCGGACGTTCTCGGTCCCCGACCCCGAGAAGAGCGGCGCTTCCTGCGACACCCAGGCCAGACGCGCCCTGACCTCGGCCGGATCGGCGTCGCGGATGTCGACGCCATCGAGGCGGACCGTGCCTGAATCCGGATCGTAGAAGCGCAGCAGCAGCCGGAACACGGTCGACTTGCCCGCGCCCGACGGCCCGACGAGGGCCACCGTCTCGCCTGGCCGCACGGTCAGGGAGAAGCCCTTAAGCGCCGGCAGGTCAGGCCGTCCGGGATAGGCGAAGGAGATGTCCTCCAGCGAAGCCTCGCCGCGCGGCGGGGCGGGCAGGGCGACCGGTGCGAGCGGCGCCGCCACCTTCGGGGCCGCCTGCAGCAGGTCCCCGATCCGGGCCATGGCGCCGGACGCCTTCTGTACGTCGCCCCAGCTTTCGCCCAGCGCCGCGACGGCGCCGGCAGCGAACACAGCCAGCAGCACGAACTGGATCAGGGCGCCCTCGCTCATGTTTCCGGCGATGACGTCGCGCGCGCCCAGCCACAGGACCAGGGTCACGCCGCCGAACATGACCAGCACGATGGCGGCGGTCATGATCGCCCGCGCGCTCATCCGGCGCAGCGATGCGGCGAAGGCGTCGTCCACGGCCCGGTCGAAGCGGCCCGACGCCGTCTTCTCGCGGCCAAAGGCCTGCACCGTCTCAAGCGCTTCGATGCTCTCGCCCGCAAAGCCGACGGCCTGGGCGAACTGGTCCTGGGATTTCACCGTCAGGGCCCGAACCCGCCGCCCGTAGACGAACAGCGGAACGATCAGGACCGGCACGATGAGCAGCACAAACGCGGTCAGCTTGGGCGAGACCACCGCCAGCATGATGATCGCCCCTATCAGCATCAGGATGTTTCTCAGAGCATAGGAGATGGAGGTCGTCAGCAGGGTGTCGACGATCTGGATGTCGGTGGTCAGGCGGCTGAGCACCTCGCCGGTGCGGATGCCCGACAGGAAACCCTGATCCAGCGACAGGACGTGGCCGAAGACCGCCTGCCGGAGATCCGCGACCATCCGCTCGCCGGTCTTGGTCACATAGAAGTACCGGGCCGCCGTCACCGCCGCGAGGCCCAGGGCGTTCAGGCCCAGCCACAGGAACCAGCGGTCGATGTCGGCCCCGCCATCCTGGAAGCCGTGATCGATCGCGCCGCGCGCCGTCGCCGTCAGGCCCAGGGACGCGACGGTCGCCAGGATCAGGAACACCAGGGCCAGCAGCAGGTCCGGCTTGTGCCGCAGGGCGAAGGGCCAGAGCCGCCCGAGCGGCTTGAGGTCGCGCCGGCGCTCGCGACGGCCGGCCGCCTCGGTCATCTGCTCGACCAGCACCGCGCCGCCGGAGGGGCGCTCCGACAGGGAAGGGGCGGACTCAGTCTGGGACATACGCTCTTGCCTCTCGGCGGCCCATCCTGTAAGGACGCCGCCTCTCCGCCGGCTCCCGGCGGATTTTCATTTTCTGACGCGTCATCGACGCGCCCGCCGGACAGACGCCATGAAGCAGGACATCCACCCCGACTATCACTTCATCACCGTGGTGATGACGGACGGGACGACCTATCAGACGCGCTCGACCTACGGCAAGGAAGGCGCGACGCTGAACCTCGACATCGACCCGACCACCCACCCGGCCTGGACGGGCGGCAACGCCCACCTGATGGACCGCGGCGGCCGCGTCTCGCGCTTCAACAACAAGTTCGGCGGCTTCATCAAGAAGTAGCCCGCCTCGGGCGCAGCCCGAGTGCAACAGATTGCGAGAAGGCGCCGATCGTCAGGTTCGGCGCCTTTTTGTTTGCCCGGAACGTCGTTAAGTTCGGACCGTTATCAGCGTCCGGCGGGGCGGATAGAGGAACGGCATCCCATGGGCATCAATCGGCGCGAACTGGCCTTCTCAGCGACCGGGATCGCCTTGGCGAGCGGAGCCGGGCTGGGACAGACCCCGCCGCCCTCCATCGGCGGTGACAGCAGCTTCTACCAGAGCTTCAACGACCAGCTCGCTGGTCAGCCCGAGACCCTGCAGCCGGAAATCCGCGCCTTCTACGAGGCGATGGGCTGGCGTCCGGCCTGGACGCCCGAGCGTGTGACGGCGCTCGGCCGCGCCATCGGCCAGGCCGACCGCCACGGGCTGGACGCTTCGCACTATCTGGACGGCGTGGCCGCCGTGGCCGATCCGCGCCAGGCCGACATGCGCCTTACGACCGCAGCCCTGACCTACGCCCGCGTCCTGTCGGAAGGCACCGTCGATCCCACCACGGTCGAGGACCTGTGGGAGATGGAGCCGAACCGCGCCCTGCTCGGCGCGCCCATGGCCCAGGCCCTGACGCAGAACCGTCTGGCCGACTGGCTGAACGGCCTGGCCCCGACCGACATCGGCTACACCAACCTCTCGGCCGGCTATATCCGGTATCGCGACATCTCGCTGAACGGCGGCTGGCCCGTCTTCCCGGCGGGCGCCGTGATCCGGCCGGGCGATACGGATTCCCGCCTGCCGGCCCTGATCCGCCGCCTGAACGCCGAGGGCGACATCAGCCGCGCCGACATGGCCGCGATCAATCCGGCGACCACCGTCTACGATGAGGCGCTGCAGACCGCCGTGCGCCGCTTCCAGGTGCGTCATGGCCTGGTATCGGACGGCATCATCGGCCAGGGCACCCAGTCCGCCCTCTCCGCCAGCGCCGAGGACCGCGCCCGCCAGATCGCCCTGAACCTGGAGCGCCGCCGCTGGCTCAAGCGCGACCTCAATCCCGAGCGGATCGAAGTCAACACCGCCGCCGCCATCATGGTCTACTGGCATGAAGGCCGCCCGATCCACTCCAACCGCGTGGTGGTCGGCACGCCCGCCAACCAGACGCCGAGCCTGGAAAAGCCCTTCGCCTCGGTGGTGGCCAATCCGCCCTGGTATGTGCCGATGGGCATCGCGCGCAACGAGATCCTGCCTCGCGGCGCGGCCTATCTGCGCGCCAACAACATGTACGTCACCTCGGACGGCCGCGTGATCCAGCGCGCCGGGCCGACGGCGGCGCTGGGCTATGTGAAGTTCGAGCTGCGCGACAGCTACGCTATCTTCCTGCACGACACGCCCGCCCGGGCCGTGTTCCGCAACGCCTATCGTCACCGCTCGCACGGCTGCGTGCGGGTCGAGAACGCCATCGACTTCGCCCGGCTGCTGCTGTCGCCGGCGCCGGACCGGCTGGCGGAGTTCGACGCGGCCCTGGATTCGCGCGAGACGACCCGGGTCCAGACCGGCCGCGAGATCTCGGTGCGCCTGCTCTACTGGACGGCCTTCGTGACCGGTCAGGGTGCGGTGGCCTTCCGAGAGGACGTCTATCAGCGCGACGCCGCCCTGGCCCGCGCCCTGGGCATCGACATCAGCCTGCCGCGCGCCATCGACGACGGCTCGGATGATCCGAACGACGTCGGTCCGTAAGCTCTTGAGAACAGGCGAAAGCCTCGCCACATAGCGGGGCATGAACCACCTCAAGACCTTCATGCTTCTGGCGGCCCTGACCGCCCTGTTCGTCGGCATCGGCTACCTGATCGGCGGCATGACCGGCATGGTCATCGCCCTGGTCTTCGCCGGTGGGATGAACCTCGTCAGCTACTGGAACGCCGACAAGATCGTGCTGCGCATGTACCGGGCGGTCGAGGTCGACGAGACCCACCCCGAGCCGCTGATCCGCAACTATGTCGCCGACATCGTGCAGATGTCGCGCGACGCCGGCCTGCCCCGGCCGGAGATCGCGATCATCCCGACCGAACAGCCCAACGCCTTCGCCACCGGCCGCAATCCCCAGAACGCAGCCGTCTGCGCCACCGAAGGCCTGCTGCGCGCCCTGACCCGCGAGGAGATCCGCGGCGTGATGGCCCATGAACTGGCCCACGTGAAGAACCGCGACACCCTGACCATGACGGTGACCGCCACGGTCGCGGGCGCCATCTCGGCGCTGGCGAACTTCGGCCTGTTCTTCGGCGGCGACCGCGACCGTCCGGGCGGCCTGATCGGCATGCTGGCCATGATGTTCCTGGCGCCCATGGCGGCGGCGCTGGTCCAGATGGCCATCAGCCGGGGGCGCGAATACGAGGCCGACCGCGTCGGCGCCGAGATCGCGGGCGACCCCGAGGCGCTCGCCTCGGCCCTGCAGAAGATTGAGGGCTGGTCAAAGCGTATCCACAACCCGACCGCCGAGCACAACCCGGCCTCGGCCCAGCTCTTCATCATCAACCCGCTGTCCGGACGCGGCGCCGACAACCTCTTCTCGACTCACCCCAACACGGCCAACCGGGTAAAGGCGCTGGGCGAACTGGCGGCCAAGATGGGCGGTCGCCGCCGCCCCCTCGCCGAAACGCCGCCGGCGCCCAAGCCGGCCAGCCGTACCGGCACGGGCGTCCCGACTACGCCGGACGTGAAGCGAGGGCCGTGGGGCTAAAAATGCCGTCACCCTCGGGCTTGTCCCGAGGGCCCATGGTTCGACCGGGCAGGAACGGGCTCACGAGTTTCGCATCGGATCGACCTTCCAACCCTTGCTGACCGGCAGGAAGCTGACCGATGGGCCCTCGGGACAAGCCCGAGGGTGACGGTCTATTGAACACCCGTCGCGCCCACCTTCTCCCACAAGGGGATAAGGGCTAGGCTGAGGCATGCCCGCCGTCGCCCGCCTCAAGCCCGGCCAGTTTTTCTCGCCCGACGAATGGGCGAGCCTGTCGGCGCGGTCGTCGTGGAAGGGGCTGGCGCTGGTGGCCCACTGCTGGGGCGTGATCGCCCTGGCGGTCATGGCGGGCGTCTGGATCCCCTGGCTGATCCCGCTCTCGATCATGGTCATCGGCACGCGCCAGCTGGGTCTGGCCATCCTGATGCACGAGGCGGCGCATGCGGGGCTCCACCCGAACCTCAAGGTCAATGACTGGGTCGGCCACTGGTTCTGCGCCGTGCCGGTCGGGGCCAGCCTCGACGCCTACCGCCCCTACCACCTGACCCATCACAAATACGCGCAACAGGCCGAGGACCCCGACCTCGTCCTCTCCGCACCCTTCCCGGTCACCCGCGCCTCTCTGCGGCGCAAGATCGTCCGCGACCTGACCGGCCAGACCTTCTTCAAACAACGGATCGCGCCCTTCTTCATGCGCGCGGCGCCCGACGACGACGCACCCGAGGGCGCCCGCGTCACTGCCCGCTCGGCCATCCCGTTCCTGGCCGTGAACGGCCTGCTGCTGGCCGCCACCATCCTGGCCGGCGTCTGGTGGGCCTATTTCGCGCTCTGGCTGGTCCCGCTGATGACCTGGTTCCCGCTGGTCACCCGACTGCGGAACATCGCCGAGCACGCCTGCGTCGAGAACTCCGGGATCGACCCCCTGCGGCAAGCCCGCACCACCCGCGCCGCCTGGTGGGAGCGCGCCTTCATCGCCCCCTACTGGGTCAACTTCCACGCCGAGCACCACATCTTCATGCACCTGCCCTGCTGGAGCCTTCGGCGGGCGCACCGGCTGCTGGCGGAGAAGGGCGTGACGGAGGCGATGGAGGTCGCGCCGGGGTATGCGGCGGTGCTGAGGGAGGCATCGGGGCGACGACCGGCTTCGTCGAGCGTCGGTTGAGGGCGGAAGCCGGACCTAGGCGTCAGGGAAGCGGTCGAATGCGGGGAGGTTGGGAATGGCCGCAACCCATGCAACCCGTTCGGCTGTTTGAACCTGGACCCGAGGGGCGATGGCGTCGGGATCGTCAAACGCAGCGATCCGCACCTGCAGCATGCCCATATTTCTCAGCGGCTCATTCTTGAAGAATAGACCGCTACCGCATTGACCGCAGAACGACCGTTGGCCTCCTTGCGAAGATCGATAGATGCGCGGCTCGCCTTGGACGTTGACCGAAGCCTCAGGGAACATGGCCCAAGCCACCAGAGGCGCGCCGGACTGCCGACGACAGTCGTTGCAGTAGCAGACCGAGCTGTGCACGGGAGCATCTGGCGTTTCAAATCGCACGGCTCCGCAGTGGCATTGTCCGTGAAGCATGGCTTTTCCTCATCAAGCCCGGGAGGGGCCCTGCCGCGATACCAGCATTGTAGCGGCTGCTACCAGAAGCCCCGTGTCGCGACGCGCTTGAAGACGCCTCCGGGCGTGTGGGCGAACCCGCCGACTCTCCTGCGCCAACTCCATGGGGGAACCTGCCTTCCTGACAGGGCTTGGGTATCGAGTGGATGGAGCACGACAATGAAGGTTCAAAGGTTCGCGATAGCTGATGCGTCAATGGAGCGCTCTCCTGGACAGCAGGCCGACATCTTCGCCGGGAATTTGATCGACGAGCGGCATGGGGGGCCGGTCACGATCGGCTACGGCCGCTACGCGCCGGGTCAGCAATTAAGGGAGACGATGGCGGTCCACGACGTGATGATCGTCCTGGAAGGTCGGCTTTCGATCTTGAGCGACGACGGCACGGTCACTGCAGGCCCAGGCGAGATCGTGTACATGCCCCAAGGAGAAGCGGTGACAATCCGTTCGCATGAGGAGGGAGCGGTCACCGCTTATGTAACCCACCCGCATTGGCGAACAGCCAGTGACTAGCCGGTCGCGCTCTCGGCATGATGCCCCGCACTTTCGCGCGCATCCGCACAGGTCATGGCACTGACCTTCCGCGTGAATCGCGAATTCTTCGCTCGTTTTATCCCCGCTGCCCGCCCCCCGGCCTAGGATCCGCACCGGTCTTTGACATCGTCCGCCGCCGCGCGCCGCGCCTCCAGCGGCTCGTCTTCAAGCCACGCAATGATGCTCGTGACGCTCCTGACGCCGCCGCTTCAGAGCATCAGGGCGTCATCCCACCCGAACGAGGCGGACTAGGTGGACTAGGTGGACTGTGTTTTTCGGAGTCCGGACCGTTGGCCTAGCCCAGCGCCTTGGCGATCCGCTCGGCCAGCTTTTCGGCCACCTGCGCCTTCGACAGCGTCGGCCAGGCCTCTTCGCCGCCCGCATCGATCACAGTGACGGTGTTGGCGTCGCCGCCCATGACGCCCGTGCCGCCGACGTCATTGGCCACGATCCAGTCGCAGCCCTTCTTGGTCAGCTTGGCCCGAGCATGCTCGATCAGCTTTTCGGTCTCGGCGGCGAAGCCGATGACCAGCCCCGGCCGCGTCGGACCAGCCTTCGACAGCTCGCCCAGGATGTCCGGATTGGCGACCAGTTCAATCGCTGTCCGGGTCGCCTTGTCCTTGAGTTTTTCGGGCGCGGCCTCGGCCGGACGCCAGTCCGCCACCGCCGCCGTCATGATCGCGACCTGAGCGGGAAGCGCCGCCTTGCAGGCCGCCAGCATCTCCTCGGCCGTCCCGATCTGAAGCCGCGTGACCCCCGCCGGAGCAGCCAGCGCCGTCGGGCCCGACACCAGCGTCACCTCCGCCCCGCGCCGCTCAAGGGCCTGGGCGATCGCATAGCCCTGCTTCCCGCTCGACCGGTTGGACAGGAACCGTACCGGGTCCAGCGGCTCCTCGGTCGGGCCCGCTGTGACCAGCACCCGCACGCCCTTCAGGCTATCGTCGCGCGCGATCCGCGCCCGGATAGCCTCCAGGATCACCGGCGGTTCGGCCAGACGTCCGGCCCCGAACTCACCGCAGGCCATCTCGCCTTCGTCAGGCCCCACGAACGAAACCCCGTCGGCCTTCAGCCGCGCCAGATTCCGCTGCGTCGCCGGATGCTCCCACATCCGCACATTCATCGCCGGCGCCATCAGGACGGGTGTGTCGGTCGCCAGCAGGGTCGTCGAGGCCAGATCATTGGCCAGCCCGTTCGCCGCCTTGGCCATCAGGTCCGCCGTCGCCGGCGCCACCACGATCAGATCGGCCCAGCGCGACTGGACGATATGGCCCATCTCCTGCTCCGCCGTCAGGTCGAACAGGTCGCCGCCGACCGGATTTTCGGTCAAGGACGCCAGCGACAGCGGCGTCACGAAATGGGTCCCGCCCTCTGTCAGGATGGCGCGGACCTCCATCCCGTCCTTGCTCATCAGGCGCACGAGCTCCAGCGACTTGTAGGCCGCCACGCCCCCGCCGACGATGAGCAGGACCTTGGCCATCGCGATCAGAGCAGGCCCTTCAGCGCGGCCCGCGCGGCGTCGCCCAGATCGGGCCGCTTCAGCGCCAGGGCCACATTGGCCTTCAAGAGACCGATCTTGTCTCCGCAGTCGTGGGTGATCCCCTCGTACTGGTAGGCGGTGAACCGCTGCGAGCCCATCAGAGTCGCCATGGCGTCGGTCAGCTGGATCTCGCCGCCCGCGCCGCGCGGCTGGGTCTCGAGGATCTCGAAGATCTCCGGCTGCAGGATGTAGCGGCCCGCGATCGACATGTTGGACGGCGCCGTGCCCTGCTTCGGCTTTTCGACCATGCCCTTCATGGCCGACATCCGGCCTTCGGTCCGCTCCGGATCGATGATGCCGTACTTGTGGGTCTCCGAGGCCGGGACCTCCTCCACGCCGATGATGTTGCCGCCGACCAGGTCATAGGTCCGCATCAGCTGACCCAGGGCGCCCGGCTGGGAATCCACGATCACGTCGGGCAGCAGGACGGCGAAGGGCTCATTGCCGATGATCTCGCGCGCGCACCAGACGGCGTGACCGAGGCCGAGCGGGGCCATCTGGCGGGTAAAGCTCATCTCGCCGGCCTTGGGCAGGTCGCGCTTCACGGCCTCCAGGATGTCGGTCTTGCCCTTGGCCTCGAGCTGGGCCTCGAGCTCGATCTGATGGTCGAAATAGTCCTCGATCGCGCCTTTGGAGCGCCCTGTGACGAAGACGATGTGCTCGATCCCGGCCTCGCGGGCCTCCTCCACTATGTAGCTGAGGATGGGCCGGTCGACGACGTTCAGCAGTTCCTTGGGCGTGGTCTTGGTGCCCGGCAGGACCCGGGTGCCCAGTCCGGCGACCGGCAGGACGGCTTTTCTAACGGCGTTCATATGGTCTAGCTTCGTTTCGTGGAGACGACGTGCCGGTGACATAGGCCCTGCGACGGGTCTTGGGAACCGGGTTCACCGGCGGCGGTTGGACTCCAGGGTAGAGCGAGAGGGTCTGATGCTGCGCCGTATTCTGATCACCGTGGGTCTGGCCGCCGGCCTGGCCGCCTGCGAACCGGCCGAAGAGACCGAGCCGACCACCGAGCCCATGCCGGCCGGTCCGGTCGATGACGCCATCGCCCCGGAGGACCTGCCGCCGGACGACGCCATCCCCGCCGAGGAGGAGGTGCCCGAAGACCTGGCGCCGCCGCCCGTGGCCCCGGCCCTGCCGGGTGTCGACGCCGAAGCGCCGGTCATGCCGCCGATGCCGGCGAATCCCGACAATCCCGTCGGCTGACGTTAGCGCCCGCGGGGTCTCGCGTAACTCCGGCGTCCGGAACCTTTGCCGCAGGTAACGGTTCTGTGAGACGGAGAAGGAGACCCCATCATGCGTAAGATTCTGATCGCCACGGCCGCTGCGGCGGGCCTGATGGCCCTCGGCGCCTGCCAGCCGGCCGCGACCGAAGACGAAACCGACATGGCCGAAGCCGCCGACGAGGCGTCGTCGGAAGCCTCCAGCGGCGGTTCCATGGAAGGCTCGTCGGCAGAGGCCGCCTCGGACGCCGGTTCTGATGCCTCGGCCCCGGGCGGGGCCATGGCGCCGTCGGATTCCGCCACCCCGGCCCAGCCGATGTCGCCGACCTCCGGCCAGACTGACCCGATGGTCACCGGCCAGGGCTCGACCTCTGGCGAAGGCAATATCCAGATGGGCAGCGAACCGCCTCATCCCGCCCGCCAGTAGGGCGCGGCTTAGAATGAATAGTCAGGCCCGTCCCGCCAGCCGCGGGGCGGGCCTTTCTCATTCGACCGTGACGGACTTGGCCAGGTTGCGCGGCTGATCCACGTCGGTGCCCTTCTGGACGGCCGTGTAATAGGCCAACAGTTGCACCGGCACCGCATAGACCAGCGGCGCGATCAGCGGATGGCAGTCCGGCGCGTCGATCCTCTGGATCCCCGCGCCATGCGGCGCTGGCGCGTTGGACGGCGCGATCATGATGACCGGCCCGCCGCGGGCGGCGACTTCCTGGAGGTTGGAAGCGGTCTTTTCGTAGACGTCGTCCAGCGGCGCGAGGGCGACGGTGGGCGTCTCCTCGTCGATCAGGGCGATCGGTCCATGCTTCAGCTCGCCGGCGGCATAGCCCTCGGCGTGGATGTAGCTGATCTCCTTCAGCTTCAGCGCGCCTTCCATGGCCAGCGGGAACATGGAGCCCCGACCGAGGAACAGCACATCCGTCGCCTTGGCGAGATCATGCACGACGGTACGGATGTCGGCGTCCATCCTGAGCGCCTCGGCGATCAGGCGAGGGGCCTCAAAGAGCGCCTTGACCAGTTCGGCCTCACGCACCGCATCAATCCTGCCGCGAGCCACGCCCGCCGACACGGCCAGGGCCAGCAGCGCCGCGACCTGGGCGGTGAAGGCCTTGGTGGAGGCCACGCCGATCTCCGGCCCTGCATGGGTCGGCCACAGGACAGAAGCCTCACGCGCCATCGACGAGGAATGGACGTTGACCAGAGCCGCCGTCTTCAGCCCCTCGCCTTTGCACCAGGTGAGGCTGGCCAGGGTGTCGGCGGTCTCTCCAGACTGGCTGACCGCGACGGCCAGCGTGGACGTCGAGACAGCCGGCTGGCGGTAACGGAACTCGGACGCGATCTCGACGTCGCAGGGCAGGCCCGCGAGGCGCTCGAAGGCGTAGCGGCCGATCTGGCCGGCATAGAAGGCCGTGCCGCAGGCCACGATCTGGACCCGGTCGATCGCGGCGAAGTCCACCGCGTTGGTCTTGGCCTTGCCCGAGACGAAGTCGAGGTATTCCGACAGGGTATGCTGGACGCTGTCGGGCTGTTCGTGGATTTCCTTCTCCATGAAGTGCCGGTAGGCGCCCTTCTCGACGAGCGCCGAGGAGGCCGAAACCTGAACGATTGGGCGCTCGACCTCGGCGCCGGAGACGTCGAACATCCGTGCGCCGGAGCGGTCCATGGCGACGTAGTCGCCTTCCTCCAGATAGGAGATCTTCTGGGTAAAGGGGCCGACCGCGAGCGCGTCGGAGCCCAGATACATCTCGTCTTCGCCCCAGCCGACCACCAGCGGACTGCCGCGACGGGCGCCCAGGATCAGCTCGCCCTGACCGTCGATCAGAACGGCGAGCGCATAGGCGCCGGTCAGGCGATCCAGCACGCGCTTGAAGGCGACGACCGGATCGTTGGACTGACCTAGTTCGCGGTCTAGCAGGTGCGCCACGACCTCGGTGTCGGTTTGGCTTTCGAAGACGTGGCCTTCCTTGGCCAGCTCCGCCTTCAACTCGGCGAAGTTCTCGATGATGCCGTTGTGGACCAGGGTCACGCGCCCGGCCTTGTGCGGGTGGGCGTTGGCGGTCGTGGGCGCGCCGTGGGTGGCCCAGCGGGTATGGCCGATGCCGACGGTGGCCTTCAACGGATCCTCGGCCAGGACGGCCTCGAGATTGCGGATCTTGCCCTGGGCGCGACGTCGCTCGACCACGCCGCCGACGACGGCGGCGATGCCTGCGGAATCGTAGCCCCGGTATTCCAGGCGCTTGAGACTGTCGATCAGTCGGGGGGTAACCGGGCCGTTACCGGTGACGCCGATGATGCCGCACATGGCGGGCCTCCCGAAATTAGGCGTGGATCCGAGAAGGGCGCATAACATCCGCCGTTTGGAGGAAGTGTAAAACTCGGTTGCGCGAAGTTTCTCGACTTTGCTGCGGCACGGGGCTTTGAAGACGCCATGACTGAACGCGCCTATTTCGGAACCGACGGCATTCGCGGCAAGGCCAATGCTCACCCCATGACCGCTGAGGTGGCGCTCAGGGTCGGGCTGGCGGCCGGCAAGCTTTTCATGTCCCAGGACGACCGCCGCCATCTGGTGGTCATCGGCAAGGACACGCGCCTGTCAGGCTACATGATCGAGCCGGCGCTCGTCGCCGGCTTCGCCTCGGTAGGCATGGACGTGCGCACCTTCGGCCCGGTGCCGACGCCCGGCGTCGCCATGATGACCCGGTCGATGCGCGCAGATCTCGGCGTGATGATCTCAGCCTCGCACAACGACTATGCCGACAACGGCATCAAGCTGTTCGGCCCGGACGGTTTCAAGCTCTCCGACCAGATCGAGCTCGAGATCGAGCGGCTGATGCACGAGGACCTTCAGGACGGCTTGGCCGACTCGCCCAAGCTGGGCCGGGTCAAGCGGATCGACGATGCGCGTCATCGCTATGTGGAGATCGTCAAGGCGGTCTTCCCCAAGCGGCTGAGCCTGAAGGGCCTTCGGATCGCCATCGATTGCGCAAACGGCGCGGCGTATCAGGTGGCGCCGACCGCACTCTATGAGCTCGGCGCCGAGGTCTTCGCCGTGGGCGTCGAGCCCAACGGCCTGAATATCAACGCCGAGTGCGGATCGACCCATCCGGAAAACGTCTCGGCGGCGGTGCGTCGCCACGGCGCCCACATCGGCATCGCGCTGGATGGGGATGCGGACCGCGTCATCATCACCGACGAGAACGGCCGGGTCGTCGATGGCGACCAGATCATGGCCCTGATCGGCCTGGACTGGCAGCGCCGCAATCGCCTGACCGGCGGCGGGGTAGTGGCGACCGTCATGTCCAACCTGGGTCTGGAGCGCCGGCTGCAGTCCGAGGGCTTGACGCTGGAGCGCACCAAGGTCGGCGACCGCTACGTGATGGAGCGCATGAAGGACGGCGGCTTCAACATCGGCGGCGAGCAGTCGGGCCACATCATCCTCAAGGACCATGCGACGACCGGCGACGGCCTGATGGCGGCGCTGCAGGTCCTGGCGGTGCTGACGGAATCCGGCAAGCCGATGAGCGAGCTGGCGCGCCAGTTCGAGCCGGTTCCGCAGCTCTTGGAGAACGTCCGGCACAAGGGCGGCAAGCCGCTGAACGATACAGCGGTGAAGGCGGCGATCGCGGACGCGGAGGCGCGGCTGAACGGCTCGGGCCGGATCGTGGTCCGGGCTTCGGGCACCGAGCCGCTGATCCGGGTCATGGCCGAGGGCGACGACGAGACGCTGGTGCGTCAGGTCGTCAAGGACATCAGCGACGCTGTTCGCGCCGCTGGCTAGGCCTCAGATTTCCTGGTTGTAGGCGCCAACCTCGGGGTGGCGGGCGAGGCGGGGTTTGACCTCGTCGTGGAAGAGGGCGCGCATGTCGTCGGCGGACTGCATGCTTTCGACCACGACCACCAGCTCGGGCTTGTTGGACGAGGCGCGGACGAGAACCCAGGAGCCGTCCTCGAGATGGACGCGGGCGCCGTTGACGGTGATGACCTCGACGATCTTGCGGCCCAGGATGGAGCCGCCCTCGGCGCCGAGCTTTTCGTATTCGGCGACGACCCTGGCGAGGACGTCGTATTTGATCTCGTCGCCGCAATGCGGAGACATGGTCGCCGAGGTGAAGGCCGGCGGCAGGGCCTGACGGAGCTCGCTCAGCTTCTTGCCGGGATTGCGGTCCAGCATCTGGAGGATGGCGGCGGCGGCGACGATGCCGTCGTCATAGCCGCGCCCGATCGGGGCGTTGAAGAAGAAGTGGCCGGACTTCTCGAAGCCGGCGAGCGCCTTGAGTTCCGAGGTCTTGCGCTTGATGTAGGAGTGGCCGGTCTTCCAGTAGACGGTCTCGGCGCCGTTGGCCTTGAGGACCTCGTCGGTCTTGTAGAGGCCGGTCGACTTCACATCGACGACGAAGGTCGCGTTCGGATGCAGAGCCGAGAGGTCGCGGGCCAGCATCAGGCCGATCTTGTCGGCGTAGATTTCCTCGCCCGTGTCGTCGACCACGCCGCAGCGGTCGCCGTCGCCGTCGAAGCCGAGGCAGACGTCCGCGCCTTGCTCGCGCACGGCGGCCGCCATGGCCTTGAGCATGTGGTGGTCTTCCGGGTTCGGATTGTACTTGGGGAAGGTCCAGTCGAGGTCGCAGTCCATCTCGATGACCTCGGCGCCCATGGCGCGCAGGGCGTCGGGGGCGAAGGCGCCGGCGGTGCCGTTGCCGCAGGCGGCGATGACCTTGATCGGGCGGCTGAGCTTCACGCCGTTTGAGACCTCGGCGATGTACTGGTCGCGGAAGTTCTCGATGCGGATCAGCTTGCCGCCGTCGCGCTCGACGCCTGAGCCGCCGAGGACGATTTCCTTCAGGCGGCCGATCTCGTCGGGGCCGAAGGTCAGCGGAGCCTGGGCGCCCATCTTCACGCCGGTCCAGCCGTTCTCGTTGTGGCTGGCGGTGACCATGGCCACGCATGGGGCCTCGAGAGCGAACTGGGCGAAATAGGCCATCGGCGACAGGGCCAGGCCGACGTCGAGGACCTCGCATCCCGCCTGCAGCAGGCCGATGGTCAGCGCCTGTTTGACGTTGATCGAATAGGATCGGAAGTCGTGGCCGACCACGATGCGGGGCTGGACGCCGATCTCGTGGATGTAGGTCCCGAGACCCAGGCCCAGCGCCTGGATACCCAGCAGGTTGATCTCGTCGTTGAGCACCCAGCGGGCGTCGTACTCGCGGAATCCGGTCGGCTCGACCAGCGGGTGGTTCTCGAAGTCGGCGGTGTTGGGCTTGAGGCCCGCTTTCGGCATCAGGGTCATGGACGCGGGTATAGAGGGGAGAACGACGGGTGGCGAGTGGGGCGGGTGTGAAGGTCTGGTTGGGGCCATACTGTCGCTCGGGAGAGTTGATAGGTGGACAGGCGGGACCGGCTCCACGCCGTTCCCGGCTGGAGGGTCGGAGAGGTCGGGGCGGCGCCGGGCCTTTCGCCCGGGAACCGTTGAGATGCGTCCGTGCTTTCGCCGTAGGACGCGCTGATGTTTTCGGCGCAGGCACTGCGCCGCCCCCGGTCGGTTCACACGAGCGGACGGCACGCCGGGCTCTTTCGCCGGGAGCCGGAGGACCACTTCGCCTCCGACCTGTGTTCGACCCGGTTCGCCCTCAAGCCATCCTCAGCCCACGACGGGCGGCGAGACCAGAACCCCGCCGGGCGCCTCCATTGGCTTGGAGGCCAGTCGCCTGGACCACGCCGGACGTCGTCGCCGCAAGGCCAGTCAGCATGTCGACCAGCGCGAGGGCCATAGTCCGTCGCTTGCGTCCAAGCTTTCCCGCTCGACCGATCCCCGCCGCCGCTTCGGTGTCTGGATCCGAGACGCCTCTCCTGCGGTGGAGATCCGTGGAGGATAAGGCCGGGGTGAAGCGGCGGGGACGAAGGCCCGCGAGATTCTTTTTCGCACACGCCCCGGTTCCGTCATCCCGGTCGCAGCGAAGCGGAGAGCCGGGACCTAAACCCGGTTGATCCGCCTGCGTTTAGGCCCTGGATTTTCGCCCGCAAGGGCTCGTCCGGGGTGACGAAGAAAGTTGCGATTTCCCCGCTTCGAAGCGGGCAAAAAGAAAGGCGGCGGGGGCGAAGCTCCGCCGCCCACTTTTTTTACGACGTGGTGGGGCCCGGGGGGT
>JAEYWU010000033.1 GCA_023428785.1 Pseudomonadota bacterium | reverse complement strand
TGGCGGCGGCCTCCTCGGCCGCATGGCCATGATCCCTGGCCAGCCGCGACAGTTGCCGCGCCTGCCGCGCCAGAAGATCCGCAAGCCGCAGGCGATCGGCTTCCGAGGTGGAGGCCGCGATCCGGCGTGCGAAACAGGCGAGATTGATGATCCGGCGGGGCAGGATCTCCCGTCCCCAGGAAAAGGCGTTCCAGCGCCCAAAAATCTCGGCCCACGCCAGGATCAGCCTGAGCGCGTCGCGCGGAGCGCGGTCGCCCGTCGCCATCAGGTCGGGCAGCCAGACGAACCGGTGGAGTTCAACCGCGAACCGGCGGCTGGGGCAGGGCCGGTCCCAGATGTCTCCGGACGAGCCGATGTCGACGACCGACCCGGCGATCACGAACCGGCCCGAAGCGGCCGAGCGGCCGACAGCGGCGTCGGCCGGCCGGAAATCGCGTGGCGAGCAGACGAAGCCCTCGGCCCTGGGGAAACTCAGCGTCCAGCCATAGCCCGGAGCCCCGAACACCTCGGCCGAGGCCTGACGCGCCGCCAGCCGTGCGGCCGCCCGCGCCCAAACCAGTCCCTTGGGGCTGGGCAGGGTGACCTCAGGCAGCCGGAAGCGGGGTTGCGCGGTGTCGCTCACGCGGGGTTCAGCCCTTCAGCGCCGCGATATTGGCAGCATAGGCGCTCCGGCCGCCCTTGAAGACGGCCGTTCCCGCCACGAGGGCGTTGGCCCCGGCAGAGACACAGGCCGCCGCGTTGTCGGCCGTCACCCCGCCGTCGACCTGCAGGTCCGCGCCCGACCCGGCGCGGTCCAGAATGGCGCGGGCCTGTTCGATCTTCTTCAGGCTGGTGTTGATGAATTTCTGGCCGCCGAAGCCTGGATTGACCGACATGATCAGCACCAGGTCGACCAGGTCGACGACCTCCTCGAGGATCGACAGCGGCGTCGCCGGATTGAAGACCAGACCAGCGCGGGCGCCCAGTTCGCGGATCCGGCCCAGAGTGCGGTGCAGATGCGGGCCGCTCTCGGGATGGACGGTCAGGATGTCGGCCCCGGCGTTGCGATAGGCCTCCAGCCACGGATCAACCGGCGCAACCATCAGGTGCACGTCGAACGGCTTGGTCGTATGGGGCCGAAGCGCCTTCACCACATCCGGACCGATGGTGATGTTGGGCACGAAATGGCCGTCCATCACATCGACGTGGATCCAGTCGCACCCCGCCTCATCGATGGCGCGGATCTCCTCGCCGAGACGCGAGAAATCACTCGCCAGGATGGACGGACAGATCAGGGGGGCGGCCATGGGCGTGGATTAGGCCGTAGGGGCTTTCGGGGCAAGGTTCATCCCGGCTCCGAAACCCGTCTCAGCCTGCGGATTTCTCCAGTCGAGCGGCGAAAAAGCCGTCCAGCCCGCCGCGCTCGGCCCATTGCGACGGCAGGATGCGCAGCCAGCCCTCCTTGCCGAGCGCCTCGTCCGGCGCCCCGATGGCGGCCGGGTCAGCGGCCGTCAGGGTGAAGGCCGGGTTCCGCTTCAGGAAGGCGAGGATCTGGGTCTCGCCCTCCTCGCGCTCCAGCGAGCAGACGCAATAGACCATCCGTCCGCCCGGCTTCACCCGCGCGGCGGCCGCGTCGATCAGCCGGTGCTGGACGTCCGCCAGCTTGCCAATCTCAGCCGGCCCCAGCGCATAGAGGGCTTCCGGATTGCGGCGCAGGGTGCCTGTCGCGGTGCAGGGCGCATCCACCAGAACCGCGTCGAACTGGCGTTCATCGGCCCAGGCCTCGCCGTCGGCGACCACCACCTCGGCCGTCAGGTTCGTGCGCTCCAGATTGGCCCGAAGGCGTCTGAGGCGCGGCTCGGAGCGGTCCAGCGCCGTCACGGCCGCGCCGGTCGCGGCCAGTTGTAGGGTCTTGCCGCCGGGCGCGGCGCACAGATCGAGCACCGTCTCGCCGGCCTTGGCGTCCAGCAGGCGCGCGGGGATGGCCGCAGCCGCATCCTGGACCCACCAGCCGCCGCCCTCGAAGGCAGGCCAGCTGGCGACATCGCCGCCGCGCCGGGTGCGGACCGAACCGCCGGGCAGGACCTCGCCGTCAATCGCCTCGGCCAGCGCCGCTGCGTCTTCGCCCGACTTCAGGCTCAGGTCGGTCGGCGGCTCATGGCGCGCATTCAGGGCCACGCCCTCGGCCTGATCCTGGCCGAACGACTGGGACCAGCGCGCGAACAGCCACGGCGGCACATCGGCGTCCGGGCCCGGCTCGGGCGCTGGCTCGCGGCCAAGACCCCGCAACACGGCGTTGATCAGGGCCTTGTAGGGCCGGGTCGCATTGTCCCGCTCGGCCAGCTTCACCGTCGTGGACACCGCCGCAAAGTCCGGCGTGTCGAGATAGAGCATCTGCGCAAGGCCGATGCGCAGCAACTCGCGCACGGGCAGGGGCGGCGGGCGGTTCAGCCGGGTGTCCAGCGCCCGGTCGATCGAGCCCATCCGACGCAGCACCGCCATGGCGAGCGCTCGGGCGAAACCCCGGTCCTCGGGCGACAGACTGCGGAACGCCGGCTCGTTCAGGGCCACATCCAGCCCGCCGCGGCGCGCCTGGGCCGCCTCGATCAACCGCAGGGCGGTGATCCGGGCGGGAAGGCCTGCGTTCGCGCTCACGCCGGCTCCAGGCAGCGCAGGGCGACTTCGAGATTGGCCAGGCCGTCCTCGCCGGTGACGGGCGGCGTCGTCTTGTTGCGCACCGAGTCCAGGAAGGCCGTCAGTTCAGCCTTCAGGGGCTCGTTCGGCCAGGTGTGCAGCGTACGCGTCGAATAGGAGCCGTCCTTCTCATAGGCGAAGAACTCCTGCACCTGACGGGTGATCAGGTCGGCCACCACGAACTTCTGCTGGGTCGCGACCTGCAGGATGCGCGCCTTATAAGGCGTGACCCAGTTGGTGTTGATCTGGGCGATCACGCCACGATCGGTGCGGAACTGCAGCAGGGCCGTGTCTTCGCGCTCGGCACGGGCGCGGGCCAGCTGCGGCTGGACCTCAGTGATCTCGGACTCCGTCAGATGGCGGATGATGTCGATGTCATGCACCGCCAGGTCGATGACGACCCCCACCTCGCCCATGCGGGCCGGGAAGGGGCCGACGCGGGTGATCTGGATCGAGATGATGTCATCGCCGGCTATGGCCTTCTTCACCGCCTCGACGGCCGGATTGAAGCGCTCCACATGGCCGACCATCAGGGTCGCGCCCGATGCCTTGGCGGCGTCGATCATGCGACGCGCGCCCTCGATATCGGCGGCGATCGGCTTCTCGACCAGAACCGAGACGCCCTTCTCCAGCAGGGCCACGCCCAGATCGGCGTGGTGCCGGTTCGGGGTGGCGACCACGGCGGCGTCCAGCCCGGCGTCGACGAAGGCCTCGGGCGTGGTCACCGGCTCGGCGCCATAGGCGCGCGCGGCCTCGGCGGTCGGACCATCGGGGTCGAAGGCGCAGACAAGGGCCGCGTCCTTGATCTCGGACAGGACCCGTGCGTGGTTGCGGCCCATCACGCCGAGGCCCGCGACCCCGACCTTGAGCGGTTGGACAGCGGCGGTCATGCGAAACTCCGGACGGCGGCGATGATCTGATCCTGGGTGGCCTCGTCGAGGTCGGAGTGCATCGGCAGGCTGATGACGACCTTCGACTTGGCCTCGGTCACGGCCAGACCTTGCGGGCCTGTCGAATGATGGGCGTAGGCGGGCTGCTGGTGCAGCGGGATCGGATAGTAGACCGCCGTCGGAACGCCCTGTTCCTTCAGGTGCATCGCGAGAGCATCCCGGTTCGGATGCTCGATCGTGTACTGGGCCCAGACGGACACGCCGCCGTCGATCACCGCCGGCACGGCCGCGACACGATCCTTGAGCTCGGCGTTATAGCGGGCGGCGATCCGGTTGCGGGCCTCGATCTCCTCTCCGAAGACCTTCAGTTTCTCGATCAGGATCGCGGCCTGGATGGTGTCGAGGCGCGAGTTCATGCCGACGCGCATGTTCAGGTATTTGGGGTCGTGCTCGAAGGTGCGGCCCTTCAGGTCGCGCGCCACGGCCTTGCCGTGCACCCGCACGGAATCGACCAGTTCGGCCAGGTCGTCGTCATTGGTCAGGACCGCGCCGCCGTCGCCGTAGCAGCCCAGCGGCTTGGCCGGGAAAAAGCTGGTCGTGGCGATGTCGGCCCAGTGGATCGGGTGGTGACCGTTGAGCGTGCAGCCGAAGCCCTGCGCGGTGTCGGCGATCAGCTTCAGACCATGCCGGTCGCAGATCTCGCGGATCTTCGGATAGTCCGCCGGCTGACCGAACAGGTCGACCGCGATGACCACCTTGGGCGTCAGCCGTCCTTCGGCCTTCACCGCCTCGATCGAGGCCTCGAGGTGCGCCGGGTCCATGTTGTAGGTGTCCGGCAGGATGTCGACGAAGACGTTCTCGGCGTCGAACCACGGGGCCACCTCGCCGGTCGCGGCGAAGGTGAAGGCCGGGCAGAAGATCGCGTCGCCGCGGCCCACGCCCCACGCCATCAGCGGCAGGGCCAGGGCGTCGGTGCCGTTGGCGCAGCCCAGCGCGTGCTTTGCCTTGCCGAAGGCGGCGAGGTCGGCCTCAAACTGGCGGACCTGGGGACCCATCACCCAGGCGCCGCTTTCGACAGCCTCGAGGATGGCGCGGTTCATGCTCTCGCCGATACGTCGGCGCTGAGCCTGAAGGTCGATGAACTGGATGCTCATGGGGCAGGGCTTCTAGCAGATTTGTCGAGGAAGGAGGCGAAGGGCATGGCGCTGAGGGCGCCGGTCGTCCAGGCGTCGCGAAGCGCGGCGATGCGGGCGGGTCCGCCGGCGCCGAGCGCATCGGCCTTGTCGGTATGCGCCATCAGGTCGCGGATGGCCGAGGCGGCGGCGTCCAGGTCGGGTTCCGCCCAGTCGCCGGTCCGGTAGGCGCCGGTTGCGTCACGCGCTGGCGTCGGCGTCCAGGGCAGGAGGACGCCGCTCGAGGCGTCCACGAAATCGGTTACGCCCGACCAGCCCGTCACGAGGACCGGCTTGCCCAGCGCCATGGCCTCGGCCGGAACCAGGCCGAAGCCCTCGGACCGGTGCAACGAGATCAGCACGTCAGCCGTGGCCAGCAGCGTCCACAGGTCCGCCTCACTCAGCCGCTCATCGATCAGGCGGATGTCGGTGCGGCTGGCGGCCAGGCCTCTCAGGCGTCGTTCCGATCCCGGATCGGTCGACAGGGCGCCGCCCTTCACGATCAGGCAGGCGTCCTGGGCGGGTTCGGGATAGGCGCGGGTCCAGGCCTCGATGGCGCCCCACGGATTCTTTCGCTCGAACGCCGAGCGGCCGTCGAACATCATCAGGGCGTAGCGCCGGTTCGTATCCAGCCCGAACCGGGCGGGATCGGGACGCACGCCCTCCGGCGCCGCGACGGGATGCGGCATGACCCGCAGCTTGGCCCGCTGGTCGCTCAGTCCCGCCTTGTCGAAGGCGGCGCCCAGGCCTTCGGCGACGAAGGTCGAGGGGACCCAGATTTCGTGCATCCACGGCGCCACCCGCGGCCAGTCCGCCGGGGCCTCGGTGGTCTCCCACGCCCAGTAGCCGATGCGATAGCGTCCGGCCCAGTCCGCCGGGTCGTGACCCAGCAGCGCGACCTCCGTCTCGGGCGCGTTGGCGTGGATCAGCCAAACACCGCCGGGCCGGTCGCTGACGGGGGGCTTGGCGCCCGGCCGCCACATGCGTCTGAGCACCGGCCTCAGGGACTGGCGCTCGACGCGCCATCCGGCGGCCTCGAGCGCATCGGCGGTCGCGGCGCCCGCACGGCCGACGCCGAGGGCTTCGTCAAAGAACCCGCTGACCACCAGGGGCCCGGGCGCCGGCTCGCCTCTTACCGCCTTCCAGGACGGTCCGCGCACCGCGCGCGCCGCCGCAAGCGCTGAACGGATCAGCGGCAGGCGCAAACGCAAGGGAAGCAGGCGGATCAGCCCCATGGGGCGAAGGTCTCCGGACGGCGACGGGCGCCGGGCCGGGGCCTCTTAGCAGACACCGCGCCGGTCCCGGTCAGTGCGGGCGTGAAATTCCGTCACCGATTGTTGCAGTCTTGCGCGTCATCCCGCTTCGTGGGCCGGGGTCGAAGCCTCCGAGGCGCCTGGCTGCAGACGCCTAACCCTCGGCTTCCGGGAAGGCCTGCTCGCACAGTTCGCGACCGAAGGCGGTGGACAGCTGTTCTTCGCTCTCGGCCATCTCGAAAGCGGCGACGCGCGCGCCGACGACGGTGCGGCCGATTTCGTATTCGCCGACCACCCGGCCTGAGGCAGGCTCAACCAGCCGTGCTGTGCCGCGCAGCACATTGGCCCCGCCGATCAGAGCGACCTGAACCGGATTGGCCCGGTCGAGCCGGCTGATCGAGGCCTCCAGCCGCAGAGGGCTCGCGCCGTCCGCACAACCGTTCAGCTCCGTCTGGACACGCTCGGCGAAGATGCCTGCGAATTCGTTGGTCGTCTCGATCTCCGGTTCGACGGCCAGGCGGATCTCTCCGACCCGATAGCTGTCGGCCGCCGCGATGGGCGTGACCGGGGCCGAGCGCGACAGGTTCACGCAGGCCGCGGCCGGGATTAGGGCGACGGCGACAAGCAACGGACGGATCATGGAGTCCCCTCAGGAAGCGGCGGCGATGCCGGAACGCCGTTCACCTTCCTCCAGTTTCAGCGTTTCCGCCAGAAGCTTTGCTTCACCGGCCCGGCTGGAGCCGGATCGCCAGGCCATCACGATCTCGCGCCGGGGCGCATCGGCCGAAATTGTCCGCACCACCACGCCCGGCGTGTTGGCCAGCCCCGCCCGCACAGCCATTTCAGGCAGGAAAGACACGCCCAGCCCGGAGCCCACCATCTGAACGAGCGTATGCAGACTGGTGGCGGCGAAGACGTCGTCGCCCTTGGGCGCCTCGATATCGAAGGCCGCTAGCGCCTGATCCCTCAGGCAGTGTCCATCTTCCAGCAGGATTAGTTCCTCGCTCTTCAGCGATCCCGGCGCGATGGGCCCGGGGGCCGCCAGCGGATGATTGGCCGGGGCCGCCGCCATGATCTCGTCGTCGCCGATGCGAGCGTGGTCGATGCCGGTCGCGGAATAGGGAAGGGCGATCACCGCCGCATCCAGATGTCCGGCCTTCAGCGCCTTGATCAGGGCAGGGGTCAGGTCCTCGCGGATGAACAGCCTCAAGGCCGGCCAGGCCTCCTTGAGCGCCGGCAGCCGTGCGGGAAGCAGGAAGGGCGCGATGGTCGGAATGACGCCCAGCCGGAACCGGCCCGACAGGGGCCGCCCGGCGTTTCTCGCCGCCTCGACCAGGTCCTCGGCACGGGCCAGCACATCCTCGGCGCGCTTCACCGCCTCGGCCCCGACCGCTGTCAGCTGGACCTGTCCACGGGTGCGTTCCACCACCGGGGCGCCCAGGATCTTCTCCAGCTCCTGCACCCCGGCCGAAAGGGCCGGCTGGCTGACGAAGGCCGCCTCCGCCGCGCGCGAGAAGGAGCCGTGCTCGGCCAGGAGCTTGAGATACTGGAGTTGGCGAAGCGTCGGCAGCATGCACGCCAGATAAGCCGGGCCTATGGTCGCCGCAACGCCCTATTGATCCGTCCTATTGCCGGGCCGTCAGCCCGCGATGGCCGGCGGCTCCCGATTCAGCTCCGACAGCGCCTGGTCCGTCGGCACACGCGGCAGCCACAGGGCCGCGGTCGCTCCCTCACCGGGCGTCGAGCCCAGTCGCAGGGCGCCGCCCAGCGATCGTGCAAAACCCCGCGCCTGAGGCAGGCCGAGACCTTCCGCGCCCGCGCGCGTCGTAAAGAAGGGCTCCTGGGCGCGGATCAGGGTGTCTGGGCTCATGCCCGGACCCCGGTCGGCCACCGTGATCTTCACATAGTCCCCGGCCGTCAGTTCGGCGTCGCCGCCCGTGACCGAGGCCGCCTCGATACGCACACGGATCGGTCCGGCGGGGCCCTGGGCCTGGCGCGCATTCTCCAGCAAAGCCTTCAGCGAGGACTGCAGCCGCACCGGATCGAACCGCGCATAGACCGGCTCTCCCTCGGTCTGGACATCGACGGCGCCCGCCTGGATCGGCGACGGCAGGCCCCGGATGACGGCGCCGACGTCCAGCGCCCGCAGCTGGGTGTCGTCCCCGCGCGAGAAGGCGGCCAGCTGACGCGTCAGGCGTTCGCCGCGCTGGCCCGCGGCCAGGGCCGCCTCGGCCACGCGCCGCACCCGTTCCGGGTTTTCGGACTGGCGCCCGATCATGTCGAGCGCGCCCAGCAACAGGGTCAGCAGGGCGTTGAAATCCTGGGCCAGACCGCCGGTCATGCGTCCCACGTCTTCCAGACGGCGGCCTTCTTCGGCGTTGCGCTCGTCGGACTGGCGGCGGCGATCCTGCGCGACCTGGCTTTCGCCGAGCGCCGTCCGGGCCTCGGCCGCGGCCTGCTCGGCATGGGCCCGAGCCTGTTCGGCGATGGCCAGCCGTTCGGTCAAGACGGCGATCTCGGCGTCCGGTTGGGTGGCAGCCTCGGTTTCTACGGGATGATCCGTCACGTCCTCACCGACCAGAAGCACGGCGTCGATCGCGTCGTCGAACGGCAGAGGCATGGCGGTCCAGCGCACGAAGCGGCGGTCGCCCGACGCCAGGGTCAGGGACTCCTCCAGCGGCGCAGCCGGGCTCTCGCCGGTGCGGATCACCTCGCCTGCGAAGGCGCGCACGGCCTCCCAGCGATGCTCTGGCGCGACCAGTTCTGCGAAGGGGCGGCCTCTCAGGGCGTCGGCGTCCACGCCCATCATGCCGGCAGCCATCGCATTGGCCTCGCGCACCTGGCCCTCGGCGCCGACCACGAACAGGGCGTTGGGGGCGGCGTCGAACACGCGGCGTGTCAGTTCAGCCTCGGGCGAGGCGGCGGGGTTCAGGCTGTCGATTTCGACCAGGGCAGCCGACGATCCGATCACCTGACCATAGCCGTCCAGGATCGGCATGGCCGTCACCGAGACCAGCAGCTTCCGCTTGGTGCCCGGCTGGGCGATCACATGCTGGAAGCCCTTGACCGTCTGTCCGCGTAACGCGCGCGCATTGGGCAGCAGTTCGGGCGGAATCTGGCGGCCGTCGGGATAGGTGATGCCCCAGGTGGCCGAATGGAATCTCAGGCCGATCAGTTCCTGGTCGCGCCGGCCCAGCAGCTGGTGCGCCGCGCGGTTGGCGAAGACGAACCGTCCCTGTGTGTCGGTCTCGACCAGGGCCACGGGCACCGAGGCCATGATCTGGCTCAGGCGCGTCTGGTGGATTTCCGCCTCATTGCGGAACCGGTCTCGCTCGGCTGTTGCATTTCGATACGCCCAGGCGGCCCGCCCGGCGAGGAAGAAGAAGACGAGGGCGATGCCCGCCGCCAGCGCTAACGCCAGGCCCAGCAAGGGAACCCAGTCGATGTCGCCTTCCATGATCATACGCGCACCCCTGCGTCCGGACCTTCAATCAACAGGGGAAAAAGCAAGGTCCGGGCCGCGACCAAGCGATAACGCAGGCCAGCCGGTGATGCGAGTCCGCGACCGGCCCGATCAGGCCTCGTCAGACGCCTTTTTAGCCGACCGGCGCCGCCTCAGGGCGCCCATGACGAAGATCCCGGCCGGGATCAGCCAGTAGGCGAAGCCGGGCAGTCCCGGAAACAGCCTCAGCGGAAACACCTGCGCCAGCAGGGCCGAGACGACGCCCGAGGCGGTGATCACCAGCCAGACGTCGCGCCACGAGACGATGATCGCGACATCCTCCGCTGCGACGGACAGCCGCGCCGGGTCACGGGCCGCCAGATGGAATAGGGTGGCGTACAGGGCCCCCAGGATGGCGAAGCCCAGCCCATAAACGGTATAGACCCCGCCCAGGTCCTCATAGGTGCCGATCTGGCCTCCGCCGGGCAGCCAGCCGCCCGTCAGGAAATGCGCCGCCGCGCCCGTGAGCATCCTGAGCGGGAACACATAGATCAGGGCCATGAAGACGATGGCCAGGCTCAGCACCACCGACATCCCGTCGCGTCGCGGAACCAGCCGCCCGTAGGTCCGGTGCCCCAGCCAGAACATCACCATCAGGGCGAATCCCATCGCGAACGAGGGAATGCGTCCGAGAGCCTCCATCAGGGCGTCGAAATCCCTCGGCGGCTCGCCCCCGGCGATGATCAGCAGCGACACCGCGAATGCAAAGGCCGCATCCACGAAGGCGTCCAGGCGCTTCGTCTCGGCGGGCCTGGGCTCCGATACAGCGTCCTCGACCGGATGGGTGTTCATCTATCGCCTCCCACAGACTTACGGTTGCGCCAAACAGCCAGACGCGGCAAGGCTTGATCGCGCCGTCCCGCATCCGTCTCCGGAGGCCCCATGACTGCCCTCGTCGCCCTCCTCGCCGCCCTGGCGTCCGGCGCCGTCCAGGACGCGCCGCCCGTCGATGCCGTGGTGACCAGCGTCAGCTGGGAGCGAAGGCCTTCACCTGCCGAGGCCTATCCGGAGTATCCGCCACTCGCGACCATCCTCGGCATCGGTGGCGATGTGCACCTCCGGTGCGTGGCGCAGATCGATGGAACGGCCACCGACTGCGAGGTCCTGTCGGCCTCCACCCCGGGCTGGGGTTTCGAGGCGGCGGCGATCCGGGTCGTGCAACTGGGCCGCCTCCGGCCGATGACGGTCAATGGTGTGCCCGAGCCTGCCACCTTTACGGTCAGGCTCCCATTCATGGCACAGGATCTAGGGGCCCTCGGTGTCTATTCCGGTCCTGAGCCCGGGGCCGACGAACTGAATTGGGTTCGGGACTTCGTCGCCTTCAACGCCAGCGTGGAGCAGCTGAGCTGCATCAATCTCGACTATCTCACGCCCGAGGAACGCGCCGCGGTGATGCCGCTACTCCGGCAGGCGTTCGAGGAGCACCGGACGGCCTGGGTTGAAGGTATGGCTGTCGCCATGGCGCGGATGGTCCCGGCCGGAACCGTCGCCGCCGTGCGCGCGGGTGGGGCGCCCCCACCTCCGCCGGAAAACGACGAGATTGATCCTGCGGTCTTCGATCGCGTCCGGGCGGTGGAACAGCACATCTATGCGCGAACGCGGGTGCTGTACTGCAGCCAGTACGACTGCCCGTCGATCTGACCCGTTCGACCGTTTGAGCAGAAACGACAAAGCCCGGTCTTGCGACCGGGCCTTTCACGTCTTCGACTGGAGCGGGCGAGGCGATTCGAACGCCCGACCCTCACCTTGGCAAGGTGATGCTCTACCCCTGAGCTACGCCCGCGCTCTTCGGAACCGCGTGGGCTCCTCAGTCGAGAGGCGGGGGCTATAGCCGAACGTCCCGCGGGGACGCAAGGGGCAAATCCAGATGAAAACGCACGACGGGAGAGACGCCCATTCAACAGCCCCTGACGTTCTCCGAGAAGACATATGCCAGGGAGCCTCGCGGGCGGCTTCACAACCTGGGTCCTTGGCGCCCATCAGATTCGAGAGGATTCTCGTCCTGCTCTCGTTGACTCTCGCGGACCGATCCGTATAAGTCCGCCCTCTTCGCCCGCGGGTCCCCTCGCGGGCGACACCATTTTTGCGTCCGCGCAAGTTATAAAGCCTAGAGGCCAAGCCATGTACGCGGTGATCAAGACCGGCGGCAAACAATACCGGGTCCAACCGGGCGACCTGATCGTCGTCGAGAAACTCGCCGGCGAGCCGGGCGATGAGATCAAGCTCGACCAGGTTCTGATGATGGGCGACACCGTCGGCGCCCCGCTGGTCGACAAGGCCTTCGCCTCGGCCGTTCTGGTCGAGACCCGCAAGGGTGAGAAGGTCAAGATCTTCAAGAAGATCCGCCGCCAGGGCTATCGCCGCACCAACGGCCACCGTCAGCCGGAAAGCGTTCTGCGCGTCGTCGGCCTGACCGGCACGGACGGCAAGGCCACCAAGTGGGACGGCGAGGTGTCGCTGACCACCAAGGCCGAGATGAACGCCCGCGCCCGCAACCTGGCCCCGCGCGTCGAGGCCGAGGCCAAGCCGGCCAAGGTCGCCAAGCCCGCCAAGGCTGAAGCCGCCGCCGAAACCAAGGCTGCGCCGAAGAAGGCCGCGGCCAAGTCCGAAACCAAGTCGAAGGCTGCGCCCAAGAAGGCCGCCGCCAAGACCGACGAAGCCTAAGGAGCTCGACCCATGGCTCACAAGAAATCCGGTGGTTCGTCGCGCAACGGTCGCGACTCTGAATCCAAACGCCTTGGCGTGAAGAAGTTCGGCGGTGAGCGCGTGCTCGCCGGCAACATCATCGTGCGTCAGCGCGGCACCCGCGTGCACGCCGGCGTGAACGTCGGTGTCGGCCGCGACCATACGCTGTTCGCCTTGGTGGACGGCGTGGTTTCGTTCGAGACGCACAGCAAGAGCGCCCAGAAGGTCAGCGTCCGCCCCGCGGCCGCCTGATTTCTTCGGTGATCAAGCGAGGGCGCGGGAATGCTTTTCCCCGCCCTTTCTTTTTGCCCTCTTCCCGGGAATCGTCAAGGATCGCCCTCCCGCCCGCCTCCCGGACAAACAGCCGGAACTTTCGGCTTTGCGGTCGGGACTTTGTATCCTCTTTGTGCCCTGTTTTCGCATGAACCCGCCTCTCCCCGACCCGGAGAGGCGTTTTTCGTGGTACCGCATGACCCGTCACCCGACAGCACACGCTTCGCCCCGCTTCACCGCCCGCCTCGCGCGCCTGGCCGTCGTTCTGGCCGGCCTGCTGGTCGCGGGCTGCCCGACCGACGGACGGCGCGACACCTTCGAATACCTGCGCTCGCCCGTGACCTTCCGCCTCGATCCGGTGGCAGCCGATCATCCATTCTGTCAGGCTTCCGACAAGCGCCTCGGTCTGTCGGAGGCCGCCTGCCGCGCCGCGTCGAAATACCGCCTGCAGTGGGAGCGCCCCGAAGACACTGTCGGTTTCGCGGAATATCGTATTTACGTCGACACCCCGCCTCCCAACTCACCACTATCGTGGAACAGCATCCGCAAGGACCGCACGCTGGCCAGCTTCCGCATGGAAGGACGCCCGCCGCGCTTCGACAGCCTCATCTTCGTGCTTGCCGACAGCTCCAGCCCCGCCGCCCGGGAGCGGAGCAACCCCGCCCTCGTCGCGCTCGACACCACCGACCGTCTGGATTCGACGGGCCGCTTGGTCTTCGCCATCGTCACCGCCTATCGCGAATCCGGCCTGGACGGCCAGCCGCGCTACTCCTGGGCGATCACCAATGATCGCTTCGCTCCTTACCCCGTCCGGCCTGCCATTACGGCCAAGGCACGCAGCGTCGAAATCGTCTGGGAGCGCCCGGGCGACCCGACCAGCTTCTTCGATCCCGAGGCCGATTCGGGCATCGTGCTGGCGTATTACCTGCGCGTGGTGCGGGGCGGCATCGAGAGCATCGCGAACCGCGACAATCTGCCGTTCGACCCCGTGGTGACTTACTTCGCCGGCGGCGTGAACCGCACCGCCGAAGTCGATTCGACGCACTTCAAGGGGCGTAAAAACGCGCCCGGCCGGCTTTTCCGCCTGCCCGACTCGAGCCGGGTGCGTAACCGTAATGCCGCCGACCCGCTCGACAGCATGCGCGTGATCATTAACGGTCTTTCGCCGCTCGACACGATCGACATCGGTTTGTGGGCCGTCGACCTCGCGGGCAACGTGAGTCCCATCGACTCTAGCGCCTATGAACGCACCTTGATGACCGACACCACTCAACCCGTGAAACCGCGTCTGCGGGCACTGGACAGCGCGCGCAACGGTTTCGCCTACGCCTACACGGCGAGCCGCGACCTGGTTCCCGGAACGGGCGGGACGCTCGTGCCGGCGAACGCTCCCAACGCCAACATCGAGGCATACCGCATCACGCGCGTACGGTTGGCGGGGCCTACGTCGGGGGTGGCGGTTTTCGACACCTTGGTTTCGGTGCCCCCCAACAAGCGGAACGACACGCTGTTCACCGACACGGTGCGCTTTCTCGCGCCCGGCGCCACTTACCGGTTATACGTGAGAGCGGTGGACTCGACAGGGCATTTGTCCGAGGCGGACTCGATCGTCGTGTCCACGCTGCCGGTACGCTTTTCGGGTGCCGACAGCGCGGCGACCTGCCCGCCGGGCTTCATCGCCGTACCGGGCGGCAGCTTTCTGTTCGGCGATACGGCGGCGGCGGCCGCGCCGGACGAAAGGCCTGCGACCTCGTCGAACCTGTTGCGCGCCGTGCGCCCCTACTGCATCGAGCCCCGTGAACACAAAGAGGCCGACGGCTCGTTCGCAACCCGCAAGACCTGGCAGCAGGCGCACGACGCATGCCGCGACATGGCGCTTTCGATGACGGCCGCCGACAGCACCTGGTTGTGCACCGAAGCCGAATGGGAGCGCGCGTGCGAAGGCACCCTGCCCGACCCGCCGTTGACATACGGTATGCAATCCGAACGCAGCGGCGGCATCAGCGTCCGCGATGCCTGCAACATCGGCACGGGCGATTCGTTGATGGCGAAAACCGAGGCCTTGCGCGACCCCTTGTGCATCAGCTATGACGGTGCGTTCGACATGTCGGGCAATCTGGCCGAATGGGTTCTCGACCCGTACACGACATCGTACCCGACCCTGCCCGACACGCTGGAACGCGGCAGGCCCCACACGCCGGTCACGGCGACCTCGACCCGCGGCTTCCGCGGAAGTCACTACCTGAATCCGGGCCAGCCGCCCGCGGTGCTGCTGTCGCGCGCGCGCTGTTCGAACCGCGACATGGCGACGCAAGCGCGACCGCGCCCCTACCCGGGCTGCGTGGATGCGAACGGCCCGCAGATCGTGGTGACCTACAACAACGTCGCCAAACCGCCGCGGTGCCTGCCGCTCCCGGACACGATCCCGCCCTCGGCCGTCGCCGGCCTTTCGCCCGCGCGCGACAGTTCGCAGATCCTGATCCTGCTCGACCGCGTGGCCCAACCCGTCGTTTTCCAAATGCCCTTCGACACGACCTACAACGCCGCCGGCGTGAAACCCGTGGACGTAGGCCTGACGACGCGCTCGCTCGCGATCGTCACCTTCCGCAACGCGGTCACGCTCGAAACCGTGCGCGACACCTTGGCCGCGGGTGAAATCCTGAACGCCTCGCAGGCAAAACTCGACGCCGTGTTCCAACGCGAGGCCGCGCCGCCGTGGTCGGTAGTGAAGACCGGCGGCGTTTACGACGTCAGCTTCCTGTACGCGCACGTCCAGGCACGCAACGCTCCCGCCAAGGCCTATTACTCGAACGCCGCCATGGGCTTCCGCTGCTGCGCCAAACCCCGTCCCTGATCCGGTCTTCGCGTTTCAGGAAGACCTTGCGGACGCGGCGGCGGAGACCTTCCAGATCTTTCTGGCCAACGAGCTCGTGAGCGTCTCGTCGAGGCGCGCGGTGTCGATCCAGACCGGCTCACCGGCATCCGCCGGACCGGAACGCGACGCGGCCGCGAGCGTCACCCGCCACACGTCTATCTCGTAGCGCCGCGACATGATGGCGTGCCGCAAGCGTCCTACGGACGCGGCGGCGGAGACCTTCCAACCCGGAAACTCCCTGCGGAGGGCTTCGCGCCAACCGGAAACATTCTCTCCCGTGAACAGCGGAAACATCGGGTGTCCCGCGAGAAAGCCTCCGGGGGGGCGCACGATGGTCAACACCTTGTCGCCGACGAAGGCCGTCACCGCGACGGTCGGCACGACCTCCACCGCGGGGCGGATTTTGCGGGCCGGAAACTCCCCGGTGCGCCCTGTCGCGCGGGCCAGACAGGCTCCCGCCACGGGACACTCGCCGCATCGCGGCGTCGCGGGAGCGCATACCAACGCGCCGAGCTCCATGACGGCCTCGTTCATCGTACCCGGATCCCCGACATCGGCCCACCGCCGCGCGAACTCCCACCAGATCGCGCG
>JAEYWU010000064.1 GCA_023428785.1 Pseudomonadota bacterium | reverse complement strand
GCCCCCCGCCAGCCTCTGGGGCACCAGGCCGCGCAGGCTGGCGGATGCGCCGACAAGGCGGCCGCCGGCCTCCTGGCCCCTGATCCAGGCGATGTCGAACTCGACCGCCGTGGCGTCACTCAGATCGACGATCAGCACGCGGCCTTTGCCGTCGAGACGGCGGTCGAGCTTGAGCCTCAGACCGCCCTTCGATTCATCGGCGATCCGGCACTCGATCTCGATCCCGCCGGCCATCAAGATCGCGCGACGGTTCGCGGGTTTGCGGACCTCGACTCTACGCTCGTCATGCTTACGGCCGAACACAGACGCTCCTACAGCCCGTCCTTCGAAAGGATCAGGGTGCCGTTGGTTCCGCCAAAGCCGAAGGAGTTGGACATGACGGTGGTCAGTTCGCCGTCGTGGCGCTGGCGCAGGATCGGCATGCCCTCGAACTCGGGATCGAGCGTCTCGATGTGGGCGCTCTCCGAGGCGAAGCCGTTCTTGAGCATCAGTAGCGAATAGATTGCTTCCTGGGCCCCGGCGGCGCCCAGGGAGTGGCCCGTCAGCGACTTGGTCGAGGAGATCAGGGGCATGTCGTCGCCGAAGGTGCGGCGAACGGCGGCCATTTCCTTGCTGTCGCCGACCGGCGTCGAGGTGCCGTGCGGGTTCAGATAGTCGATCCGGCGGCCGCCGGCCTGGCTGATGGCCATCTTCATGGCGCGCTCGGCGCCTTCGCCGGACGGGGCGACCATGTCGAAGCCGTCCGAGTTGGCCGCATAGCCCACGATCTCGGCGTAGATGGTCGCGCCGCGCGCCTTGGCGCGCTCGTATTCTTCCAGCACCACGATGCCGGCGCCGCCCGCGATGACGAAGCCGTCGCGGTTCACATCATAGGCGCGCGAGGCGACCGAAGGCGTCTCGTTGAAGTTGGACGACATGGCGCCCATGGCGTCGAACATGTTGGACATCGACCAGTCGATGTCCTCGCAGCCGCCGGCGAAGACGACGTCCTGCTTGCCCCACTGGATCTGTTCGGCGGCGGCGCCGATGCAGTGGGCCGAGGTCGCACAGGCCGAGGAGATCGAATAGTTGATCCCCTTGAGCTCGAACCAGGTGGCCAGAACCGCCGACGGGCCCGAGGCCATGGCTTTCGGCACCGCGAACGGCCCGATACGCTTGGGCGAGCCCTTTTCGACGGTGGTGGCGGCGGCCTGAAGAATGACCTGGGTCGACGGCCCGCCCTCGCCGACGATCAGGCCAATCCGCTCGTCCTTGATCTCGTCCGGCGACATGCCGGAATCCTTCAGCGCCTCTTCAAAGGCGATATGCCCCCAGGCGGTGCCGTTGGCGAGGAAGCGGGCGGCTCTGCGGTCGACCTTGTCGGCCCAGTCCTCGGCGGTGTGTCCCATCGACGGCGGGGCCCAGACCTGGGACCGGAAGCCGTGGGCGATGTGATCCGGGGCCGACTTCACGCCCGAACGGGCGTCGCGCAGCGAGGCGGTGACCTCGTCCTGGCCGGTGCCGATGGAGGAAACGATTCCGAGGCCCGTGACGACGACGCGACGCATTATTCGGCTCCCTGGGTCTGGGCGCCGCCGAACAGGCCGACGCGCATGTCATTGCAGGTGTAGATGACCTCGCCGTCGGCCTCGAGCACGCCGTCGGCGATGCCCATCACGAGCTTGCGGTTGATCACACGCTTCAGGTCGATCTTGTAGACCACCTTCTTGATGTCGGGCGTGACCTGGCCGGTGAATTTGACCTCACCGACGCCGAGCGCGCGGCCCTTGCCGGGCCCCCCGATCCAGCCGAGGTAGAAGCCGACCAGCTGCCACATGGCGTCGAGGCCCAGGCAGCCCGGCATGACCGGATCGCCGATGAAGTGGCACTGGAAGAACCAGAGGTCCGGATTGATATCCAGCTCCGCTTCGACATAGCCCTTGCCGTGCGCGCCGCCATCGGCGGTGATGGTGGTGATCCGGTCGAACATCAGCATCGGCGGGGCCGGAAGCTGGGCGTTGCCCGGGCCAAACAGCTCGCCCCGGCCCGAGGCCAGGAGCGCGTCATAGTCGAAGGCGTTGGGATAAAGGCTCATCGGGTCTCCCGCCGGCTGGTCTCTGGTCGCCGGCCGTTTCGCGCGACGGGTTACACGACGCGGGGCGCCGCCTCAACCGCCGCCTTGTATGGCGAGATTTCCGCGGGTCGCATCGGCGCGCGGATCGCAGATGGGCCGGGTGGCCGCGCCGAACAAGGCCGCCTCGGGCGCCCAGCCCCGAAGCTCGCCTGAACGCACCTCGCACCAGCCGTCCTCGCAGCCGTCCAGACTGAGCAGGGCGCCCGCCTCGAGCTGGGCCCGGACGCCGGCGTCTTCATGGGGCGATGAGCGCATGGCGGCGGCCTGGGTGCTGAGCGCGCGGCGGCGGCCCGAGGTCAGGCTGCGGTGGATCCAGGCGATGGAGCCGTCCGGCCCGCAGACCTTGCGCCACTCCTCGGTCTCGGTGACCACCTGAAGCGGGGCGCCCGATCGGTCGAACTGCCACAGCACCGGATAGTCGAGACCCGGCCCGGCCCGCATGGAGGCCGGGGCGCCCCGCACGGAAATCCAGCGCGGCACCGGATAGCCCGAGGGCGTATCGGCGGTTTCCTCCTCGGTCGCGCCGCCGCAAGCGGTGAGGAGAAGCAAGGCGCAGCCCAAGGCGGCTTTCACGCCCGCGCGCGCCGTGAGATAGGGGCTCGCCATGTCTGCACGCCTCAAGGTCATCCTTACCCGCCGCCTGCCCGACATCGTGGAAACACGGATGCGCGAGCTGTTCGACGCGGAACTTAACCTCGTTGATCGCCCGATGGGTAAAGACGAGCTGAAATCCGCCGTCGCGCGCGCCGATGTGCTGGTGCCGACCATCACGGACCAGATCGACGCTGAGATCATCGAGGCGGCGGGGCCGCAGCTGAGGCTGATCGCCAACTTCGGGGCGGGGGTCGAGCATATCGATATCGCGGCGGCGGCGGCCAAGAAGATCATCGTTTCGAACACGCCCGGCGTGCTGGCCGAGGACACGGCCGATATGGCCATGGCCCTGACGCTGGCGGTGCGCAGGCGGCTGATCGAGGGCGCGGCCATGATGGCCGAGGGCCGGTTCGAGGGCTGGACCCCGACCTTCATGTGCGGGCGCCGGGTCTGGGGCTCGCGGCTGGGTATCGTCGGCATGGGCCGGATCGGCCAGGCGCTGGCCAGACGCGCCAAGGCCTTCGGGATGCAGGTCCACTATCATAACCGCAATCGCCTCAATCCGGGGATCGAGGAGGAGCTGGGCGCGACGTACTGGGACAGCCTTGAGGCCATGCTGCCGCGTGTGGACGTGCTGTCGCTGAACTGTCCGGCGACGGATCAGACCCGGCATCTCATGTCATCGGAGCGGCTGGCGCTGATGAAGCCGGACGCGGTGCTGATCAATACGGCGCGGGGCGAGATCGTGGACGAGGAGGCGCTGGTTCAGGCGCTGGATCGCCGCGCGCTCGGCGGGGCCGGGCTGGACGTCTATGAGCACGAACCGCGCGTGCATTCGGGACTGGTGAACCGGCCCGAGGTGGTGCTGATGCCGCATCTGGGCTCGGCCACCCAGGAAAGCCGCGCCGACATGGGCGAGCGGGTGATCCTCAACATCAAGACGCTGGAAAACGGGCACCGGCCGCCGGACCGGCTGCTGCCGCCGTTGGGGTAGGGCCTGGGGCAGGGGCTCGGGGCCTCCCCCGCCGTCACCCTCGGGCTTGTCTCGAGGGTCAGACCGTCCGCCGCTCAGCGTTTGCGCTGGGTATGGGTGGGTGGACTTCCACCTCAATCTTGTCATCCCGGCCGCAGCGAAGCGGAGGGTCGAGACAACGGGGCCGTTGGAGCGTGCCCTGGTGATATCGGGCAGGGATGACAAAAAATGTGGCCGCGCGTCCTCGATCACGCTCGCGCTTGACGCGAGCCTCGACGCCCGATCATCTTCGCGGGCCATTCGGGAGGGCGTCAGTCATGTTGCGTATTCAGGGTTCGGGGGCGGCTGGAGGATTCAGCCGGCGGTCTCTCCTTGCGGCCGGCGCGGTCTCGGCGGCGCTGGCGGCGGCAGGACCGGTCCTGGCCCGGCAGGCGACGCCCCACGCGCTTGAAGATTTCTTCCAGCCGGACCGCACCATTGGGGCGGCGATCTCACCCAATGGCGAGAAGCTGGCCGTGCTCAAGCAGTCCGGCTCGGGCGACGACCGGGTCATCGAGGTCGAGGTCTATTCGACGTCGGATTTCTCGCAGGCGCTGAGCCGCAGCCGGCTGGGTGACTTCGACGCCGACCGGCTGGTCTGGGGCAGCGACGAGCGCCTGCTCATCAGCCTCATCCAGATCGATTCACGCGACGCCCGCATCCGCAGCGAGGGCGGGGTCATCACCGACGAGCGGATCACCCACGCCAGCCGGCGCATGATCTCGCTGGACACCAACAACGGCGGCGCGGTGGTTCTGTTCGAGAACCAGCGCAACTCCATGGCCTTCTCGCGCGACCTGGGCCGGGTCGTGGACCTGTTGCCCAACGATCCCGAGCACGTGCTGATGATGGCCCGCTATGGGTCGGTCGGGACGATCGGCCTGTTCCGGGTGAATATCGTGACCGGCGCGGCGGATCGGATCGAGCAGGGCACGGACGCCACGATCGGCTGGCGGACCCAGTTCGGCGAGCCCGTGCTGCGCGTCGACATGAGCCCGCACGGCACCTACGAGACCATCTATGCGCGCACGCCGGGATCGAGCGAATGGCGCCAGATCTCGCGCCGCCGCACCGAGACGCCCGAGTTCACGGTGATCGCGCCGACCGACCGGCTGAACGTCTTCATCGTGGCCGCGCGCCGCGACGGCGAGGACGTCATCTCGATGCGCGAGCTGGACCTGACGACCAACACCTATGGCCCGCCGCTGACGAACCGGGCGGACCGGGACGTCTCGTTCGGTATGGTCGACGGGGCGGGGGAATATCTGGGCGCCGGCTACTATGGCGATCGGCTGGAGTATGCGTTGAACGTCCCGGCCCTGAATGCGCATCATCGGGCGCTGAACGGCTTCTTCGGCGGGGCCTCGAACGTGCATTTCAATGACGTCAGCCGCGACCGGAACCGGGTGCTGACCTATGTCGAGGGGCCGCAGGACCCGGGCTCGTGGCACCTGTATGATATCGCCGCGCGCAATGTGGAGGCCCTCGGCTTCCGCACGGGGCTGGACCCGGCCCGGCTCTCGCCGACCGAGGCGCTGGATGTGCCCACGCGCGACGGCCAGACCATCCGCGCCTACCTGACCGGGCCCCTGCACGGCGGTCCCGGTCCGCTGGTGGTGATGATCCACGGCGGGCCGGACCTGAGGGACACCCAGAGCTGGGACAAGCAGGTGCAGATCCTGACGGCCCAGGGCTGGTGGGTGCTGCAGCCCAACTTCCGCGGCTCGGGCGGCTATGGTCAGGCCTTCTCTCGCGCCGGCTGGCGTGAATGGGGCGGCCGGATGCAGCACGACGTCGAGGATTCCGTCGCTCACGCCATCGCCCACAAGGGACTGGACGCCGGGCGCGTGGCGATCATCGGCGGCTCCTACGGTGGCTATGCGGCCCTGATGGGCGCGGTGATGCGGCCGGACCTCTACAAGGCCGCCATCGGCTATGCGGGCGTGTATGACCTCGTGCAGATGATGGAATACCAGCGCAGCGCGGACCCGACGCCGGACGACTACATCTATGGCTTCTGGCGGGACCGGATCGGCGATCCGCAGACGGATCTGGGCGCCGTACGAAGCGCCTCGCCGCGCCATCGGGCGTCTGAGGTCAGCTGTCCGATCCTGCTGGTCCACGGCGACCTCGACCGGACGGTGCCCCCGTCCCAGACCGAGGGGATGCGCCGGGCGCTGCGTGATGCGGGCAAGTCGGTGGACTTCATCGAAATCCGCAACGCCGGCCATGGCGACTGGGCGCGCGAGGTCGATCAGGAAATCTGGCGGCGCTACATCGCCTTCCTGCAGCGGGCCTTCGCCTAGCCTGCACAGGCGCGGCAGGTGGGGTCGGGGGTGACGGCGACCGTGCGGGTCTGAGCGGCCAGGCCGTCGTAGATCATCAGCCGACCGTCCAGCGGGCGGCCGGCGCCGACGATGAGCTTGATCGCCTCGAGCGCGGCCATGGAGCCGATGACGCCGGCCAGGGCGCCGACGACCCCGACCCTCTGGCAGGTCTCGGCGTCCGGCGGGACTGCGGGCACGAGGCAGCGGTAGCAGGGCTTGCCCGTGAAGACGCCGACCTGACCGGACCAGCGGCCGAGGGCGCCGGAAACCAGCGGCGTATCCAGCGCCACGCAGGCGTCGGACACCATCAGCCGGGTGTTGAAGTCGTCGGTCCCGTCGATGACCAGGTCGTGGTCGCTGATGAGGGTGGGCGCATTATCCGCGTCCAGCGGGGCGAAGACCTGAAAGATGCGGACGTTCGGATTGACCGCCTTGAGAGCGCCGGCGGTGGCCTCGGTCTTTTCATCGCCGATCTCGACCGTCGCGAACTGGATCTGGCGGTGCAGGTTCGACAGGGCCACGCGGTCCGGATCGACGAGGGTAATGCGCCCGACGCCGGCCGCGGCCAGATAGAGTGCTGCCGGGCCGCCGACGCCGCCGCAGCCGACGATCAGCACCTTGGCCGCCTTGAGCTTCTGCTGCCCCGGCCCGCCGACCTCACGCAGCACCAGCTGGCGGGCGTAGCGTTCGACCTCGTCGTCGGAGAATTCCATCGGCCTCAGATAGCGCGCCCGGCCGTGGATTGCAGCCGGGTCAGGCCGCCGTGCGCATTTCGTCGGCGGCGGTGCGCAGGAAGGCCAGGGCTGTCTCGCACCTGAACTCGCCGATCGGTCGTTCGGCGAGCGCGCGGGTCAGGACCGGCGAGACGACGACCCGGGCCATGGTCCAGTCGGAGAAGAAGCGGGCCTCGACCGGCATGTCGCATAGCACGCGGATGTCCTCGTGGCGGCGGTCGATCTCGAGCAGGGCCATCAGGCCGTGGATGGCGTCGGGCGCTCCCTCGAGCACCTGGCAGAAGGCGCCCTCGTGGGCCAGCAGCAGTCCGGTCAGGCCGTATTTGCGGTTGTTCTTCTCGGCGGCGTGGAGAATGGCGGTCAAGGCGATGGCGTCTGCGTCGGATCCCGCGACGGCGCGGCTGACGTAGATGAGGCGATAGAGATCAGACAAGCTTGGGACTTCCGGCGCGACTTGCGAAAGCGGCCCGGCGCCGCCAACTGTGACGGATGAGCACTAGCACGTTTCCCGACTGGCACGGCACAACAATCCTTGCAGTACGGAAGGACGGGAAAACCGTCATTGCCGGCGACGGACAGGTCTCGATGGGGCCGACCATCGTAAAGGGCGCGGCGCGCAAGGTGCGCACGCTCGCGGGCGGCAAGGTGCTGGCGGGGTTCGCCGGGGCGACGGCGGACGCCTTCACCCTGATCGAGCGGCTGGAAGGCAAGCTGGAACAGTATCCGGACCAGCTGGCGCGGGCTTGCGTGGACCTGGCCAAGGACTGGCGGACGGATCGATATCTGCGCCGCCTGGAGGCCATGCTGCTGGTCGCGGACAAGGACCAGATCCTCACCGTCACGGGCGTGGGCGACGTGCTGGAGCCGGAATACGGCGTGGCCGCCGTCGGCTCGGGCGGCAACTATGCGCTGGCCGCGGCCCGGGCGCTGATCGAGCATGGTGAGGGGCTCGACGCCGAGCAGATCGCCCGCAAGGCCATGCAGATCGCCGCGGAGATCTGCGTCTATACGAATGGAAATCTGACGGTGGAGACGCTGTCGTGACCGACCTCTCTCCCCGCGAAATCGTCTCCGAGCTGGACCGCTATATTGTCGGCCAGGCCGACGCGAAGCGCGCCGTGGCTGTTGCGCTCCGGAACCGCTGGCGGCGCAAGCGCGCGCCGGAGGGCATCCGCGACGAGATCACGCCCAAGAACATCCTGATGATCGGGCCCACAGGCGTGGGCAAGACCGAGATCGCCCGGCGGCTGGCGCGGCTGGCCAATGCGCCGTTCCTGAAGGTCGAGGCGACCAAGTTCACGGAGGTCGGCTATGTCGGCCGCGACGTCGACCAGATCATGCGCGACCTGGTCGAGGCCGCCATCCTGATGGTGCGCGACCAGCGCCGGGCGGGCGTGCGGGCCAAGGCCGAACAGGCCGCCGAGAACCGCATCATCGACGCCCTCGTCGGGGCCGGATCCAGCGAGGCGACAAAGGAAGCCTTCCGCAAGAAGCTGCGCGCCGGCGAGATGGACGACAAGGACATCGAGCTGCAGCTCAACGACACTCGCTCGCCTCTTCAGGGCATGGATATTCCCGGCGGCAACGTCGGGGTGCTGAACCTGTCGGAGATGCTCGGCAAGCTGGGGCCGCAGCGGACCAAGGCGATCAAGACCACGGTCAAGGAGGCCTGGCCGCCGCTCATCGCCGAGGAAGGCGACAAGCTGCTGGACGAGGAGAGCCTGATCCAGGAGGCCGTGCGCCTGGCCGAGAGCGAGGGCATCGTCTTCCTCGACGAGATCGACAAGGTCGCCGCCCGGTCGGAGGCGCGCGGCGCCGACGTCAGCCGCGAGGGCGTCCAGCGCGACCTGCTGCCCCTCATCGAGGGCACGACGGTCTCGACCAAGCATGGGCCGGTGAAGACCGACCATGTGCTGTTCATCGCCTCGGGCGCCTTCCATGTGGCCAAGCCCAGCGACCTGCTGCCCGAACTTCAGGGCCGGTTGCCGATCCGGGTGGAGCTGAAGGCCCTGACCCGCGATGATTTCCGCCGCATCCTGACCGAGCCGGAAGCCAATCTGATCGCTCAGCAGGTCGCGCTCATGGCGACCGAAGGAGTCGATCTTCAGTTCACGGACGAAGCGATAGAGGCGCTGGCTGATGCCGCCGTGGCAGTGAATTCTTCGGTCGAAAACATCGGCGCGCGACGGCTCCAGACCGTGGTCGAGCGGACGCTGGAGGAACTCAGCTTCAAGGCCGACAGCCACTCGGGCCAGACGGTGAAGATCGGCGCCGAACAGGTCCGCGAGAAGCTCGGCGAGCTGGCGAAGGACGCGGATCTGAGCCGGTTCATTCTCTAAAGCGCGTCACCCCGGACTGCGCGAAGCGACGATCCGGAGCCAAACGCAGGCGGCGCTGTTGAGCTTGGGTCCCGGCTCTTCGCCCTTCGGGCTACGGCCGGGATGACCGCGAAAGGTTAGACGTCCACCTCGGCGTCCAGGGCGTTGTCCTGGATGAACTCGCGGCGGGGTTCGACGACGTCGCCCATCAGCTTGGCGAAGAGGTCGTCGGCGTCGTCGGCGTGTTCGACCCGCACCTTGAGAAGGGTGCGGGCGTTGCTGTCGAGCGTGGTTTCCCACAGCTGGTCGGCGTTCATTTCGCCCAGCCCCTTGTAGCGCTGGATCGACAGGCCCTTCTTGCCGGCGTCCATGACGGCCTGGACCAGATCGAGCGGGCCGCGGATGGTCGTCGACTTGTCCTTGCGGCGGAAAATCGCGGGCTTGGAGAAGGCCTCGGCCAGGGCGCCGGCCTTTTCGCCAAGGCGGCGTCCGTCCATCGACCGCAGCAGGGCTTCTTCCAGCACGATGCGTTCGGTGACGGCGCGGCGTACGCGCGAGAAGACCACGGCGCCCGCGTCGCCGGGCTCGGCCGACCAGGGGCCGTCGCCCTCTTCGTTGTAGAGGTTCAGCCGGTCGGCCGAGGCCGGCAGGTTCGGCGTCTCCGAGAACAGGCCGCCCAGAGCCGCCTGTTCGACCGCGAAGGCGGGAGCGCGCTGGCTGAGGCGCTCGACCAGGGCCCGCACCAGGCGCGCGTCCTCGACCATGCGGCGCAGGTCAGCGCCGGTCAGACGCTCACCGTTATCCAGATCCAGCTCGGCCTCCGACGAACCTTCCTCCACGAGGAAGGCGTTCATCTCGGCGTCGTCCTTGAGGTAGCGGCCCTGCTTGCCCTTGGACGCCTTATAGAGCGGCGGCTGGGCGATATAGAGGTGCCCGCGCTCGATCAGCTCCGGCATCTGCCGGTAGAAGAAGGTCAGCAACAGGGTCCGGATGTGCGCGCCGTCCACGTCGGCGTCGGTCATAATGATGATCTTGTGGTAGCGCAGCTTGTCGGCGTTGAACTCGTCGCGGCCGATGCCTGCCCCGAGCGCCAGGATCAGGGTGCCGATCTGGTCCGAGGACAGCATCTTGTCGAAGCGCGCGCGCTCGACGTTCAGCACCTTGCCGCGCAGCGGCAGGACGGCCTGGTTCTCGCGGTTGCGGCCCTGTTTGGCCGAGCCGCCGGCCGAGTCACCCTCGACGATGAACAGTTCGGACTTGGCCGGATCGCGTTCCTGACAGTCGGCCAGCTTGCCGGGCAGAGACGAAATATCCAGCGCCGACTTGCGGCGGGTCAGTTCGCGGGCCTTGCGGGCCGCCTCGCGGGCGGCGGCGGCCTCGACGATCTTGGCGACGATGGCCTTGGCCTCGACCGGATGTTCCTCGAACCACTGGGCCAGCCCTTCCTGGCACAGGCCTTCGACGGCCGGGCGGACTTCGGACGAGACCAGCTTGTCCTTGGTCTGTGAACTGAACTTCGGATCTGGGACCTTGACCGACAGGACGCAGGTCAGGCCCTCGCGGGCGTCCTCGCCCGAGACGGAGACCTTCTCCTTCTTGGCCGCGCCGGCCTGATCGATATAGCCGCCCATGACGCGCGTCAGGGCCGCGCGGAAGGCCGACAGGTGCGTGCCGCCATCCCGCTGGGGGATGTTGTTGGTGAAGCACAGCATGGTCTCGTGGTAGCTGTCGTTCCACCACAGGGCGAGATCGAGCTCGATCCCCTCCTTCTTGCCGCGAATGACGATGACGTCCTTGAGGATCGGCGACTTGGACTTGTCCAGGTGGCGCACGAAGGCCTCGACGCCGCCCTCGTAGTGCAGGATTTCCTCGAACGGCTCGGCGCCGCGATGGTCGGCCAGCTTGATGACCACGCCCGAGTTCAGGAACGCCAGCTCGCGCAGGCGGTGCTCGAGCGTCTTCAGGTCGAAGTTGATGTGGCTGAAGGTCGTGACCGACGGATAGAAGGTGACTTCGGTGCCCGTCAGGGGCTGGCCGGCCTTTTCGCCCTCGGTGCGGATCGGGGCGTCGCCGGTGACTTCCAGCGACTTGACCGTGTCGCCGCGCTCGAAGCGCATGTCGTGCCGCTTGCCGTTCCGGTAGATGCGCAGCTGGAGCCAGTCCGACAGGGCGTTCACGACCGAGACGCCCACGCCGTGCAGGCCGCCGGAGACCTTGTAGGAGTTCTGGTCGAACTTACCGCCCGCGTGCAGCTGGGTCATGATGACCTCGGCCGCCGAGACGCCTTCGCCCTCGTGGATGTCGGTCGGAATGCCGCGACCGTTGTCGGTGACAGTGACCGATCCGTCCTCGTTCAGGATCACCTGGACCAGGTCGGCGTGACCGGCCAGGGCCTCGTCGATGGCGTTGTCGACCACCTCATAGACCATGTGGTGCAGGCCCGAGCCGTCATCGGTGTCGCCGATGTACATGCCTGGACGTTTGCGCACCGCGTCCAGGCCCTTGAGAACCTTGATGGAATCCGCGCCGTATTCGGCCTGCGGCATGTCGTTTTCGTCGGTCATTCGATCTGTCGGAAAGGCCCGGTCGCGGGCTTCGGGAAGGGCGATGGGCGGGCCGCGAATCCGCGCCGCCTGAAGCGGAAAATATATAGGGATTCACGGACGAATTGCGAGGAAAAGCGGCCCGCTGGGCTAGGCCGCCTCGAACCCGCCTCCCGACACCTGAACAAAGGTGGCGCGGCCTTCCAGGGCATCGAACAGGCCGCGTTCGGTGCCGGTCATGACGGCCTGCAGGCCCAGCGCCTCGATCTCGTCGAACAGGGCGGCTCTACGGGCGTCGTCGAGGTGGGCGGGGGCCTCGTCGAGCAGCAGGATGGGCCGGGGCTCGCTGTCGGCGAGGCGCGAGAGCTGGGCGAGGATCAGGTTCAGGACTAGCGCCTTCTGCTCACCGGAAGAGCCCTCGGAGGCCTGGCGGCCCTTCTCGCGGTGAAGGGCGGTCAGGTCCGAGCGGTGGGGCCCGAACAGGGAGCGGCCGGCGGCGCCGTCGCGGGCGCGGGCTGACCGGAAGCCATCGGTCAGGAAGGCCATGACCTCGGCCATGGACTGGCCCGAGGCGGCGCGCTGTTCGGCGTCGCCGAAAAGCGACAGGTCGCCTTGCGGGAAGACGGTCTCGGTGCGGGCGTCGATGGCGGTCTGGAGCTCGATCAGGGCCTCGGCGCGGGCGAGGGCGGCGGCGGCCCCGCTGTCGGCGAGGCGAACCTCCAGCGCGTCGAGCCAGAGCGGGTCGGCGGCCTCGCCCCGCTCGGCGGCGTCGGTCAGGAGGCGCAGCCGGTCGCGCAGCGCCTTCTCATAGGCCGAGACGGCGGCGGCGTGGCTGGGGCGGGCGGCAAAGACCAGCCGGTCGAAGAACTTGAGCCGCTCGGCCCGGCTGTCCGAGAACAGACGATCCTGCTCGGGCGTGGCCCAGACGGGGCGGATGTGGTCCAGCAGGTCGCCCGGCTGGGCCGGTTC
>JAEYWU010000100.1 GCA_023428785.1 Pseudomonadota bacterium | reverse complement strand
CGGCGGGCCTGCGCAGGTCCTCGGGCGTGAAGGTCGCCAGCCACACATCCACGGCGCCCGTCCGCGCGGCCAGCCGCCGAACCAGAAGCGCGATCTTGGTCACCTTGTCCGCCGCCGGCGCCAGACGGGCCAGCAGGGCCTCTACAAGCTCCGGCTCCAGATCATCGACCACGCGCCCGATCAGGCTCGCCCAGGGCGTCGCCCGGGTCAACACAGCATCGGCCAGTACAGGCGCCGTCACGGCTGCGCCGGCGGCCTTCGTCACCGCCGCCAGATCGGGCAGGGCGTCCTCGATCATCACCTGAAGTTCGCCGCGCGGATCCTTGGTTCGAGCCGCCAGCGGGCCGCCGAGGTCGAACCACGACACCATCCGGTCCAGCGCCAGCCGCGCGTCGGCCTCCTTCAAGGGCTCTGCAATCAGGCCGCGCAGCATTTCGGCCTCGCGGATCAGCTCCGGGCGCTTGCGCCAGGAAATACGCGCCCTGCTTTCGGCCAGGCTGTCGAGCCGCTTGTCCAGTTCAAGCGCGAGGTCGCCCGGCGAGATGGCCGCAGCCAGCTCCATCCTGAGGCGCCGTTTAAGGATCGGATCCCAGTCCGCGGCATCCAGTAGCAACGCGGTCAGCTTCGTCTCGCCCAGCTGGACGAGGTTGGAGGCCGACACGGTTTTCGAGAGCTTGGGCGTCTTGGCCATCGGCCTATCTAGGCGCCCTCGCGCATCGCTCCAAGGGCCGTTCCACGGTGGAGGAATAGTCGACCACTTTCACAGTGGATTCCCGTCATTCTAGCCCCGAAAACAGGGTCCGCCTCGGCTCTTCGTCCCCGTGGCGAGCCTGGGGACTATGATCTTCGAACGGCCGGACTGAACATTGTCGCAGGCCTTGCGGTCTTTGACATTGTGACATCCTGTATCCCGCGCCGCAGCTGTTCGCGACGGACCGGGCGACCCTCGCTCGACGCCCGTTTACACGACAGTGGAAACCGCATTTTTGGCCCACGTCTACGTTCTGGTTGTATTGGCGCTGCTGTTCCCGCCTCGCCGGTCCAGCTCGGTCAGGTTTCGTATCTCGCATACGGACAGATTTTGGCGGAAACCGGCGTTGGCCGGAAAACGGTGAACGACGTTTTAATCGTGATTGACGCACCGGCCGCTTTGCGGCCTAACCGGTGTGCTGCAACGCACGATCAAGGGGTCGGCCGAGCGGCTGGGGCGTGTAACATCGTGTTTATGGGGCGGGAATGTCTGCGCAGGTGAAGGCCGTGCGTGACAACGGCGTGGCGCTCGAACGCGCCATTATGATCTGCGGCGCGGGCCATTCCGGCTCGACCCTGCTCGGCATGCTGCTGGGCCGGGCCGAAGGCGCCTTCTACGTCGGGGAGGGGGCCAAGGCTCGCTACCTTGGCGACATGACCAAACCCCTGCGCAAGCGCGCCTGCAAGGTCTGTGGCGACGGCTGCCCGGTCTGGTCCGGACTGACCTGGGACGGGGAAGCGCCGCTCTATCCGATGGTGGCGGCGCGGGCGGGCGTCTCCACGATCGTGGACTCCACAAAGCGGCCTGAGTGGATCATGGCGCGCGCGGCCGAAACCCGGACAGCCGGCGCAATACCCAACCTGATCCTGCTGCTTCGCGACGGCCGCGCCGTCGTCAACTCCCGCATCCGCAAATATCCCGAGCGGGACGTGGCGGAGATGATTGAGGACTGGAAGCGCCAGATGGCCGACAGCCGGGCGCTTTTCGATGGCTTCGACGGACCGAAGATGATCGTGCGCTACGAAGAGCTTGCCGAGGATCCCGGGCGCGTCATGGCCGGCGTCTGCGACTTCGCCGGCCTCGCCTACCGCCCGGAGATGCTCGACATGTCGGGGGGCGAACATCATCCGCTGGGCGGGAACAACGGCACCCAATTCCTGGCCACGCGCGACAACGGACAAGCCTCGCTGGTCCAGCCGGGCGACCGCAGCCGGGCCTACTACGAACAACATGGCGGCGCGATCCGGCCCGACATGCGCTGGAAAACCGAACTGTCGGCCGAGAACGCCGCGCTGTTCGAACAGATGGCTGGGGCGGAGAACCGCGCCAGTGAATGGGAGCGCTAGGTGGTCAAGATCGACCTGGTCTATCGGCAGATCGACGAGCGGACGCGGGACGTCGGCCTGGAGCTCGCCCTCGAGCACGTCCGTCCCGACAATGTGCATATCATCGACGACGTTCGGCCCTTCACCGAATGCGTCCAGCAGATGCTGCGCATCAAGCACGACTGCGATTACGTCCTCTATCTCGACGCTGACTGTCTGATTCTGGAGGACATGCGCGAGTTCATCGAGACGTGCGACGCGGCCTATATCGACGCCTATGTGACCGACCAGTTCCGCGGCCGCATCCATTGCGGGGCCCACATCACGCGCACCGATCTGGTCCGCCGCATGGCCTCGATCGAGCCGCCGGTCGATGACCTGAAGTACGTGCTGCGCCCGGAATCGCGCCTGCGGAACCTGGCCATGAAGCCGCTCAGGATGAGCAAGCAGTTTCGCAACTTCGACATCCTGCACGACCACTTCCAGTACTACCGGCACATCTTCGCCAAGTACGCGCTGCGCGAGCTTCGCAGCCGCACCGATGTGCAGGGCCGCCGCCTGTCCATGAGCATGAAGGGCTGGCCCCAGCCCAACTGCAAGATCGACGATTTCTCGATCGCCCGTCATGCAGTGGACTTCGCCCGCGCCATGGTGCCCGAGACGGCCAGCACCCAAGAGGTCCACGCGTTCATCGAAGCGCTGCCCGAGCATGCCGAGGCCGAGCTGGACCGGCTCGGCGTCGAGGAAAAGCCGCCTTTCACCCGCGACGATCTGGATGAATGGCTGGACCAGAATTCGGGCCGCCGCGTCTACGGCGCCGGAGAAAAGGACAAGCCGAAGGTGTTCGGCCTGGGGCTCTCGAGGACCGGCACTCGCTCTTTGACGAAGGCGCTCAAGGTGCTGGGCTACGACTGCGCTCATTACCCGATCGACGAAGACACCTACACCGAGCTGACCAATGGCCAGTATGATCTGACGGTCCTCAAATATTACGACGGCCTGACCGACATCACGGTGGCTCCGTTCTTTGAGCAATTCGACCAGCAGTATCCGGGCAGCAAGTTCATCCTCACGATCCGCGACCGCGAAGGCTGGCTGCGTTCGTGCCAGAACCATTGGTTCAACCGGCCGGCCTTCAAGGAGGCGGAGGATCCCGACGAGGAGACGCACTACCTGATGCGTCAGTTCCTGCGCTCAGCGGTGTTCGGCTGTTACAACTTCGTGCCGGAGCGGTTCGTCTGGGTCTATGAGCAGTACGTCAAACGGGTGCTCGACTATTTCAAGGATCGGCCCGACGATCTGCTGGTGATCGATATCTGCAGCGGCGAGGGCTACGAAAAACTCGCGCCGTTCCTGAAACAGCCGCTGCCGACCCAGCCGTTCCCGCATCAGGGGCACGTCCTGTCCCAGCGCGTGGCCGAGGAGCGCGCCAAGATTCGCGCCCGCCTCGAGGTCGCCGGATAGGTGAGGTCTGGTAAGCGACGGCTATGACCGATGCGTCGCCCGCTCAGGATCATGTCCCCACGCCCGGATGGCGTGATGTCGCGCGCTATGCCGGCGAGGCTCTGGCGCTGGTCTGGCGCACCGCGCCGCTTCTCGCGGTGCAGATCGGCCTTGTCTCGCTGTTCATCGCTGTCTCGCCGGCCCTGATCGCCTATGTCGGAAAGCTGCTGATCGACAGCGTGCTGGCCGCCATCGGCGGCGACGTCGGTGAACGCGACATGGCCCTGGTCTGGGTCGCGGTCGAGACGGGATTGCTGGGTCTGGGTCTGGTCGCGCGTCGGGTGCAGGCCTTCCAGAAGCGGGTCCTTCAGACCGAACTGACCTATGCGGTGACGCGCCAGATCCAGGCCAAGACCATGCGCATGGACCTGGCCGTGATCGAGACGCCGCTGGTTCAGCAGCGCATCGCCCTGGCACGCCAGCATGCGGCGTCGCGCCCCTTCGGACTGGTCAACCGAGTTTTCGACGGCGCGCAGTACACGGTGACGCTGCTCACCTTCGCCGTGGTGCTGTGGACCTTCTCGCCGTGGGCGGTGCTCCTGATCCTGGCCGGCGGCATGCCCCTGTTTCTGGCGGAGCTCCGCTATTCGAGTGAGTCCTTCCGCTTCTACACTTCGCGCACGCCGGAGATGCGCCAGCGGTCCTATTTGGAAGGCCTGCTGACCAGCGACAGCGCTGCGCCGGAGCGCATCCATTCCGGCGCCGACGACCAGCTCAAGGCGCGCCACGCAGACCTCTATTCGCAGTTGTTCGACCGGGACCGGACCCTGCAGGGGCGGCGGACGCTCCGGGGCTCGCTGCTGATCCTGGTGGGCTCAGGCTTCTTCCTGGCCGGCAAGGTCTGGCTGGTGTGGGCGACCGTTCTGGGGACCATCACCCTGGGGGCGATGACCATGTACATCTCGCTGCTCAAGCAGGGGCAGAACACGGTCAATTCGCTGCTCGGCATCCTGACGGGCGGCTACGAGGACCTGCTCTATCTCTCCAATCTCGATGCGCTGGAGAACGAGCCCGAAGGCCCCCAGCGGGGAACAGCCACGGAAGGGCCGTTGCCGGGAGCGGGCTACCGGCTTGAGAACGTTGGCTACCGGTACCCCGACGCTGCCAGGCCTGCGCTCGAGGGTCTGAACCTGACCATCCCGGCGGGCATCCAGTTGGGCGTGGTCGGGGTCAACGGCTCGGGCAAGACGACGCTGGTCAAGCTGCTCACGGGGCTCTACCGGCCGACGACGGGGAGGATCACCCTGGATGGGCTGCCTCTCGACGAGTGGGAGCCTGCGGCCTTGTTCGCGCGCTCGGCGGTGCTCTTTCAGCCGTTCCAGCGCTATCAGCTGACGGCGGGCGAGAACATCGCGATGGGCGAAGGGCTGCGGGTTACGGATCGGGAGCGCCTGGGCGAGGCGGCGCGTGCGGGCCTGGCCGGTCCGGTCATAGACGAGCTGCCGGACGGGTTTGACGCGAAGCTCTCGCGGCAGCTTCTGGGTGGCCGGGAGCTGTCCGGCGGGCAATGGCAGAGGCTGGCTCTGGCCCGCGCCATGCTCAGAACCGGCGCCGACACCCTGATCCTCGACGAGCCGACCGCCGCGCTCGATCCCGCCGCGGAAGAGGCACTGCTCGAGGCGACGCGCAATGAGCACCGCACCCTGATCCTAATCAGCCATCGGCTTTCGAACCTTCGGCACGCTGACCAGATCGTCGTCCTCTCGCAGGGCCGGGTCGAGGAGCAGGGCACGCACGACGACCTCATCGCGGCCGGCCAGAGCTATCGCACCCTCTTCGACAAGCAGGCCGAATTCTATCGGCGCGGGTAAGGATTCATTCCCGCCTCAAAGCCTCGATGGGATCGAGCCTGGCTGCCCGCCATGCGGGATAGGCGCCGAAGACGAGGCCCACGAACATGGAAAAGCCGAGGGAGACCGGCGCGGCCCAGATCGGAATGGCGCTGGGCCAGTCGCCGAGCCTGGAGATCAGCGTGGCGCCGCCGACGCCGATGAGCAGGCCGATCAGGCCGCCGGCGAAGGAAAGGGTCACGGCCTCGAGCGCGAACTGAGTCAGGATGTCCCGGCGTCGGGCCCCGATGGCCATGCGCAGGCCGATCTCGCGCGTCCGCTCGGTCACCGAGACGAGCATGATGTTCATGATCCCGACGCCGCCGACCAGCAGGGACACGCCCGCGACCGCCGCCAGCAGGACGGTGAAGGTCTGGGTCGCGGCGCCGGCCGCCTCCTGGATGGATGTCATGTTCTGGACCGAGAAGTCGTCGTCGGAGCCGGGCTGGATCCGGTGCAGTTCACGCAGGCGTTCGGTGACGTCGATCTCGACGTCGTAGAGAACGTCCTCGTCGGCGGCCTTCACATAGATCTGCTGGATGGAATCGCCTCGCACCCAACGCCCGAACAGGCGCGACCGGCCGGTCTGGAGCGGCACCAGAATGATGTCGTCCTGGTCTTGGCCGAATCCGGATTGCCCCTTGGGCTCCAGCACGCCGATTACGGTGAAGGGCACCCGTCCAGGGCGGATTCTCTGACCGATCGGGTCTACGCCTTCGCCGAACAGTTCGTCGACCACGGTCTGACCGAGGACCGCGACCGTGCGGCCGGTTTGGGCGGCGCTCTCGTCGAACATCGCGCCGGATGAGAGGGTCAGGTCTCGCGCGATCAGATAGTCGGGGGTGACGCTCTCGACCCGGCTGTTCCAGTTAGCGCCCGTGGCCACGACCTGCTGGTAGCCGCGCACGGCGGGTGAGACGGCGATCACGCCGTCGACCTGGCGCAGCGCCTCGGCGTCATCGTCGGTCAGGGTCGAGCCCGATCCGGCCGCGCCGCTGGCGAAACCGCCGGGCCCGCCGCCGGTCGCGCCGGGCGTGACGATCAGCATGTTGACGCCCAGGCCCTGGATCGCCTGGGTCACGCGTTGCTGCGCGCCCAGGCCGATGGAGGTCATCATCACGACGGCGGCCACGCCGATGACGACGCCGAGGGCCGTCAGGGCCGACCGCATTGGGTGGGCGACGATGGCCCCCACCGCGAAACGAGCGAGTTCGCCTGACCTCATCGAGCCGCTCCATCGTCGGAGACGATGTGGCCGTCGCGAAAGGCGATGCGCCGGCCGGCCCGCTCGGCCACCTCGTGGTCGTGGGTGACGATCAGAAGGGTCAGGCCCTGGCTGTTCAGTTCCTCGAACAGGGCCAGGATTTCGGCGCTGGTCGCGGTGTCGAGCGCGCCGGTCGGTTCGTCGGCCAGGAGCAGGTCCGGCTGGTTGGCCAGAGATCGGGCGATAGCCACCCGTTGCTGCTGGCCGCCGGACATCTGGGTCGGACGGTTCTGAAGCCGGTTGCCCAGACCCACCCGTTCCAGCAGGTCGATGGCGCGCGCGCGGCGCTCGGCCGGCTCAACCCCGGCGTAGATCATCGGCAGTTCGACGTTCTGGACGGCGTTCAGCCGGGGCAGCAGCTGGAAGGACTGGAACACGAAGCCGATGCGCTGATTGCGGAAGGCGGCCAAGTCGTCGTCATCGAAGCCGGCCACGGCCTCTCCCTCGAAGTCGTAGGCGCCGCCGCCGGGCCGATCCAGGCCGCCGAGGATATTCATCAGGGTCGATTTGCCCGAGCCTGACGGCCCGATCACGGCCACATGCTCACCCCGTGCGATGTCCAGACTCACGCCCGCAAGGGCATGGATGGCTTCGTCGCCCATGACGTACGACTTGGTGAGGTCACGGATCGCGATCACATTCGTACCCGCATGGCGCCGCCGGGACCGCCTTGGCTCTGCGTCCGGGCGCTCGTGTCGGGGCGCGGCCCGCCGCCTGTGATCACCTGATCGCCCTCGCGCAGGTCGCCGCCCAGGATCTGGGTGTGCTGGCCGTCGCTGGGGCCGATCTGGACCGGGACCTGGACGGGGCGTCCATCGCGCAGGACCCAGACAATGCCTCTCTGGCCGCCGCCACTGCCCAGGCGGGCTCTGAGCGTTTCCAGTCGAGCTTGCTGCGTGGCGTTCAGAAGCGGGCGTATCTCATCGAAGGCGGCCTCCATCGCCTGGCCCCGCTGGGCCGCTCCGCCCGCTGCGCCGCCAGAGCCCGCGTTCTGGCGTGCTTGCTGCAGGGCGCGGGTCAGGATCGGTTCGACCTGCCGGCGCTGGCCGTCGGTCAGCTCGAGTTGTTCCGTGAGGCGGCCGGCCATTCCTCCGTCGGCGCGCTGCTGGCCGCCGCCGGGAGCCATCCCAGGCACGCCGCCGGGACCGCCGGGCGGGCCGAAGCTACGACGCTGGCCTGAGACGTCGCCGAAGTCCGCGCCGGCGGGCGTGAAGCGAAGCGCCGAGGTCGGGACCCTGAGGGCATCGGCATGGCGGGCCGTGATGATATCGGCATTGGCCGTCATGCCGGGCATCAGCCGCGCGCCGGGGTTCTCGGCCTCGACCACGACGGTGTAGGCCACGACATTGTTCTCGGTCGTGGGCAGGGCCCGCACCTGGGTGACCTGACCTTCGAAAGTGTGGTCCGGGAAGGCGTCAACGGTGAAGCGCACGCCCTGTCCGACCCGGACCTGGCCGATGTCGGCCTCGTCCACCAGTAGTTCCGCCTGCAGCCGGGTCAGGTCGCGGGCCAGGGTGAAGAGGACGGCGACGTTCAGGCCCGAGGCCACGGTTTGGCCAGCCTCGATCTGGCGGTCGATGACGACGCCGTCGATGGGCGAGGAGATGACGGTGCGGCCGCGCTCGACCCGGTTGGCGTTGAGGGCCGCCTGCTGCTGAATGACGCCGGCGGACGCCGAACGGATCTGGGCTTGGGCGGTCTGGACACCCGCGCGGGCCACCGAAAGCGAGGCCTCGGCGGCGTCGAGAGCGGCCTGGGCGGCGATGCCCTGGTCGAACAGGAAGCGCTGGCGATTGTATTCGGCCTGGGCCAGCTGAAGATTGGCCTCGGCCTGGGCGAGATTGGCGCGCTGCTGGGCGACCTGGGCCGCGGCTGAGTTCACCTGGGCCGCCGATTGCTCGATGCGCGAGTCGTAGGTTTGGGGATCGAGGTAGGCGAGAGCCTGGCCACGCCGGACGGTGTCGTTGTAGTCAACCAGCACCTCGGTTACCTGGCCGGACAGCTGGGAGCCGACCTCGACGGTGTCGAGGGCCTCGAGCGCGCCGGAAGCAGAGACGGCGCTTACGATCTCGCCTCGCGTGACCGCCTCGGTGCGGTATGGCTCGGCCTCGTCCCCGCGCAGGAAGAACCACCAGAGGCCCAGCACCGCCAGGGCGACCGCGGCGCCGGCCATCATCAAGTTCCACAATGCGCCTCGGCCGTTGAGGCCGAAACGCTTCGGCATACGCAGGGAAGAGGACATCATTCTGTGCAGGTCTCGGCTGGGGAGAGGATCGGGGG
>JAEYWU010000035.1 GCA_023428785.1 Pseudomonadota bacterium | reverse complement strand
ACGCCAAGAACATGATCGACCTGATCCGTCAGGGCCGACCCAACGATGCGCCGCCGCGGCTGGTGCTCAACCAGGTCGGGGTCCCGGGCCGTCCCGAGATTCCCGCCAAGGACTTCGGGGCCGCCCTGGGCGTTCACCCCAGCCTGATCATTCCGTTCGATCCCAAGGTGTTCGGCGCGGCCGCCAACAACGGTCAGATGATCCTCGACGCCGGGGCCAAGTCCAAGGCCGCCGACGCCTTCCAGATGCTGGCCCAGATCGTCTCGCGCCGCGAACTCCCGGCGCTGGCCGGTCCGAAGGGCAAGGGCGGCAAGGGCGACGCGAAGTCGATGCTCGCCGGCCTGTTCAAGAAGAAGACCTGACGGGTGTTCGGCAAGCGCACAGGTCAGCCAGGAGCTCCCGCCGCGGCCCCGCGTCCGGCGCCCGCCGCTGCGCCTCCGCTGCAGCCGGAACAGGGCGTCCAGACCCAGGCCTTCGCCCTGGGCGGCGACGTGGCCGAACTGGAGCGGGGCGAGCGCCCCGCCGACACCTACGCCTCCCGCCCCGCCTCGCCCGCCGCCGACCGGCTGGACGCCCTGGCGTCGCGGCCCCGCCCCGCCGCCGAGGCCCCCACGCCGAAGAATGCGCCGGGCCCCAAGGCCACGCCGGGCTTCGAACAGCTCAAGAAGGCCCAGGCCGTCGCCGAGATCGTGCGCGAGCAGAGCGACTACTATCACGCCACGAAGACGACGATCTTCAACGCGCTGATGAACACCATCGACCTTGCCCAGCTGGCCGGTCTGGATCCGAAGGCGGCGGCCGAGGAGATCCGCGACATCGTCGCCGAGCTGGTGGCGATCAAGAACGTCTCGATGTCGGTGGCCGAGCAGGAGCACCTGGTCCAGGACATCGTCAACGACGTGCTCGGCTACGGGCCGCTGGAGCCCCTGCTGGCCCGCGACGACATCGCCGACATCATGGTCAACGGCGCCGGCCGGGTGTTCATCGAGGTCGGCGGCAAGGTGCAGCTGACCAACGTCCGTTTCCGCGACAACACCCAGCTGATGAACATCTGCCAGCGGATCGTCAGCCAGGTCGGCCGCCGCGTCGACGAGAGCTCGCCGATCTGCGACGCGCGCCTGCCGGACGGATCGCGCGTCAACGTCATCGCCCCGCCGCTGGCCATCGACGGCGCGACCCTGACGATCCGGAAGTTCAAGAAAGACAAGCTGACGATGAAGAACCTGGTGGAGTTCAACTCCATCAGTCCGGAGGGCGCGCGCGTCCTGGGCGTCATCGGGGCCTCGCGCTGCAACCTGGTCATCTCGGGCGGCACAGGCTCGGGCAAGACGACCCTTCTGAACACCCTCACCGCCTTCATCGACCCGACCGAGCGGGTAATCACCTGCGAGGACGCCGCCGAGCTGCAGCTCCAGCAGCCGCACGTGGTGCGCCTCGAGACCCGGCCGCCGAACCTCGAGGGCCAGGGCCAGATCACCATGCGCGATCTGGTCAAGAACTGCCTGCGCATGCGTCCCGAGCGGATCATCGTCGGCGAGGTCCGCGGCCCCGAGGCCTTCGACCTGCTGCAGGCCATGAACACCGGCCACGACGGCTCGATGGGCACCTTGCACGCCAACTCGCCGCGCGAGGCCATCAGCCGGATGGAGTCGATGATCACCATGGGCGGCTACGGCCTGCCCTCCAAGACCATCCGCGAGATGATCGTCGGCTCGGTCGACGTCATCGTCCAGGCCGCCCGCCTGCGCGACGGCAGCCGGCGCATCACCCACATCACCGAGGTGGTGGGACTGGAAGGCGACGTCATCGTCACCCAGGACCTGTTCGTCTACGAGATCACCGGCGAGGACGAGAACGGCAAGATCGTCGGCCGCCACCGCTCGACCGGCATCGCCCGGCCGCGGTTCTGGGATCGCGCCCGCTACTACGGGCTGGAGCGCGAGCTGGCGGAAGCCCTCGACGCGGCGGAGTAGCCGGCGTGCTTCCCATCCTCGCAGCGGTTCTGGCCTTCATCACCATCGGCGGGCTTGGCTGGGCCTTCGTCGGCGGCGGCGACTCCTCGGAAGCGGCGATCAAGCGGGCGCAGCATTTCGGCGCGCCGAAACAGAACACCGCCGCCGCCCGCAAGGCGGCCGCCGCCAACACGCCCGAGGCCCGCCGCAAGCAGATCATGAAGCAGCTCCAGGAATCGGAGCGCGCTTCACGCAAGGCCCGCGTCAGCCTCGCCGCCAAGCTGAAGCAGGCCGGGCTCGCCACCAGCGTCAAGACCTTCTGGATCGTCAGCGCGGTCATGGCCGTGATCGCCCTGCTGCTGGCGCTGGTTCTCAGCGGCAATTTCCTGATCGCCATCGGCGCCTCGATGGTGGTCGGGCTCGGCTTTCCGCGCTGGGTCGTGGGGTTTCTCGGCAAGCGCCGGATGAAGAAATTTTCCAGCCACTTCGCCGACGCCGTTGACGTCATCGTGCGCGGCATCAAGTCCGGCCTGCCGGTCCACGACTGTTTCAAGATCATCGCCCGCGAAAGCCCGGCGCCCCTCGGCCCCGAGTTCAACCTTCTGGTCGAGGGCCTGGGCGTGGGCCTGACGCTGCAGCAGGCGCTGGAGAAGATGTACGAGCGGATGCCGACGCCAGAGCTCAAATTCTTCACCATCGTCATCGGCATTCAGCAGAAGACCGGCGGCAACCTGGCCGAGGCGCTGGGCAACCTGTCGACCGTGCTGCGCGCCCGCAAGATGATGGGCGAGAAGATCAAGGCCCTGTCCTCGGAGGCCACAGCCTCGGCCGGCATCATCGGCTCGCTGCCGCCCGCGGTGATGATCCTCGTCAGCGTCACCACGCCCGCCTACATGGGCAAGCTGTTCACCGAGCCGCGCGGCCAGTTCATGCTGCTGATCGCCGTGCTGATGATGTCCATGGGCGTCTTCGTCATGAAGCGCATGATCTCGTTCAAGTTCTAGGGGATCGGCATGGGAGACGTGATCGGCTTCGTCACCAATCTGCAGAACCTGCTCAGCCTCGGCGTGGGCGTGCTGGTGTTCGCCACCCTGGTGACCCTGCTCGGGTCGTTCAGCGGCGAGGCCAAGCTGGAAAACCGGATGAAGGCGGTGGCGGTTCGCCGCGAGGAGCTGAAACGCCGCTCGCGTCAGGCGATCGCGGCCGGCGCCAGCGGCCCCCAGCACCTCCGGCACAGCGACGAGGGGTTCAAGAAGCGGGTCGTCGAACGCCTCAACCTGACCAAGCTGCTCGAGGACCCCAAGGTCGCCGAGAAGATGGCCCAGGCCGGCTATCGCGGGCCGAAGCCGCTGACCACCTTCTATTTCTTCCGCTTCAGCATGCCGTTCGTGATGCTGGCGCTCGCGGTCTTCTACGTCTTCATCCTGGACGACTTCGGCCTGACCGTGATGGTTCGGCTGACGATCTGCATGTTCGCGGCGGTGATCGGATTCTACGGACCGAACATCTTCCTGGCCAACCGCATCGCCAAGCGCCGCACCTCCATCATGCAGGCCTTTCCGGATGCGCTGGACCTGCTGCTGATCTGCGTCGAGGCCGGCATGTCGATCGAGGCGGCGATCCAGAAGGTCAGCCAGGAGATCGGCGGCTCGTCCATCGACCTGGCCGAGGAGCTGACCCTGCTGTCGGCCGAACTGAGCTACCTGCCGGACCGGCGGCTGGCCTATGACGGTCTGGCCAAGCGGACCAACCATCCCGGCGTCAAGTCGGTGGCGACGGCCATGACCCAGGCCGAGACCTACGGCACGCCCCTGGGCTCCGCGCTGCGGACCATGGCCAAGGAAAACCGCGACATGCGCCTGTCGGCGGCCGAGAAGAAGGCCGCCGCCCTGCCGGCCAAGCTGACCGTGCCGATGATCCTGTTCTTCCTGCCGGTGCTGTTCATCGTCATCCTGACGCCGGCGATCATCAGCATCCAGGACACCATGGCCAAGGGCGGCTAGGACTCGGCGGCGGCCTTGAGACCTTCGGCGATGGCGACGACCGCGCCATGCAGCGCCTTGCGGTGGCGGTCGAAATGCAACTCGCCGCGCAGGCCCGAGAAGATGTGGCCGTTGGCGACGATGCAGCTGCCGGGCTCAAGCTCCTCGATCTCGAAGTAGCGCATCGAGCGGAACCAGAGGCCCCGCTTCTCGATCCAGACCAGTTGGGCGTAGGGCTGCCATTCCCCGACCCGCACCGCGACGCGCCGTTCGGGCAGACCCTCGATGGCCTCGGTCAGGGCGAGGGAGCCGCCATAGGCGATGGTCCCCTCGACCGAGGTCTCCACCGGATTCCAGCGATCCCAGCCGGGCAGGTCCGAGATCAGCTCCCAGATTCGGTCGCTCGGCGCGCGAACGCCGATGCGTTTCTCGATGCGGGCAATTTCCATGGCGAACCGTCTGGCACGGCTTTCGGGCTCTGAAAAGACGCCTCTAGCGGCCGCCCTCCGGGCCGGGCTGCGAGGCGGGCGGCGTCTCGGGCGAGGGCGTCTCGTCCCGATCCGGCAGATCCGGCGGGCCAAGGCGCAGCCGGGTGCTGGCGAAGCACAGGGCGGTGGCGAGAACCAGCAGGACGATGTTGGCGATGAACGGCGCCGGTTCGGAGAGTTCGTACAGGGCCACGCCGATGACCGGCGGCCCGAGGAAGCTGAGGCCCGCCAGCGACATCATCAGCCCCGCCACCGCCCCCTGTTCATGAGGCCCGACCGAGAGGGACGAGCCGGCGGTGAAGCCCGGGCGGGCGAAACCGACGCCCAGCGATATCACGGCGTAGCCGATCACCACGCCGTAATAGCCGGGTGCGGCGATGGTCATGATATTGCCGACCAGGGCCAGCCCGGCGCCCCAGCGCATCAGGTCGGCGGCCTGAAGCTTGAGCAGGGGGATCAGGCCCCACTGGGCCAGCAGGGTCGCCGCCGCCCCGGCCAGCATGGCGAGGCCGATGAAGGGCTGGGCCTCAAGCACCGACGAGCCCGTGGCCGCCATCTCGTCGATGATGTGGAAGCCCAGCACCGAGATGTTCACCGCCTGGGCGCCGGTGACCAGCAGGCCGTACAGCAGGTAGTCGCGCACCCGCGGGTCCTTCCACAGGCCCTTGCCGGCGTCCTCCTGATGTCGCCCGGGGGCCGGTTGGCGGACCACGTCGCCGCTCGGCAGCCGCCGCCACACCACCCAGAGCACCACGGCGCCGAACAGGGCGAAGGCGTACATGGGTCCGGCCAGACCGACGAAGGGCAGGATGAAGAAGGGGGCGATGGCCGGGCCGATCACCGTGCCCAGGCCCTGGGCCGAGGCCAGCAGGGACATCGACTGGGTGCGCTGCTCCGCGGTGGTGCGGTCGGCGACATAGGCCTGGGCCGCGATCGGCGAGGCCGAGCCGAACAGGCCGTAGACGGTGCGGGCCACCGTCATCAGGGCGAAGGCGACCAGCGGCGCCAGCCACAGCTGCAAGCCGGCGGTGGTGGCGACGCCGAAGCCGCCGATCGAGGCGACGAAGCCGGACAGGCCGATCATGATCACCTTCTTGCGCCCCAGCCGGTCCGACAGCCGCGCCCAGTAGGGCGAGGTCAGGGTCCACATCAGGGCCGAGATGGCGAAGGCGGCCGAGACCAGGGTGTCGCGCAGGCCGAACTCGCGGCCGATGGCCGGCAGCACCGACTGCAGGGCCATATTGCCGGCGGCGGCGATCAGGCTGACCGCGAACAGGATGACGAAGGCGGGCGAGCGGAGGTTCACGACGGGACCCTAGGCGGCGACGGGGCCTTGCGAAAGCGTCCGTGGTCCGCGACGGTTGCGCTTCCGTATGGGGACGCCGCCATGATCATCCGCCGCCTGCTCGCCGTGTCCGGTTTCGCCCTCGCCGTCGCCCTTCCAGCCGGCGTCCAGGCCCAGGTTCCGCTGCAGCGGGTCGAGGCGGCGGTCGACTCCGTCAATCCGAAAGTCCTCGAGTGGCGTCGGGACCTGCACGCCCATCCCGAACTGGGCTTCGCCGAGACGCGCACTGCGGGCCTCGTCGCCGACCATCTGCGGGCGCTGGGACTGGAGGTGCGCACCGGCGTCGGCAAGACCGGGGTGGTGGGCATCCTGCGCGGCGCCCGCCCCGGCCGCACGGTGGCGCTGAGGGCCGACATGGACGCCCTGCCCGTGCTGGAGGCGACCGGCCTGCCCTTCGCCTCGACGGCGACCGGATCCTACATGGGCCAGACCGTGCCGGTCGCCCACGCCTGCGGCCATGACGCCCACGTCGCCATGCTGATGGGCGCCGCCGAGGTTCTGGCCGGGATGAAGGACCGGATCGCCGGGACGGTGGTGTTCATCTTCCAGCCGGCCGAGGAGGGGGCGCCTCCGGGCGAGCCCAAGGGCGGCGCCGCCCTGATGATCGACGAGGGGGCGCTGGCCGATCCGCGGCCCGAGGCGATCTTCGGCCTGCACGTGGTGCCGGGCCCGCCGGGCAGCCTGTGGTACCGGCCGCGCGGATTCATGGCGGCGTCCGACCGGATCGACATCACCCTGAACGGGCGGCAGACGCACGGGGCCTGGCCATGGAAGGGGGTCGACGTCATCGCCGCCTCGGCGGACGTGATCCAGACGATCAACAATCTGACCGCCCGGACCGTCGATCCGACGACGACGCCCACGGTGTTCACCATCGCCACCCTGGACGCGGGGGTGCGCTACAACATCATTCCGGACCGGGCGGTGCTGTCGGGGACGCTGAGGACGTTCGACATCGCCCAGCGGGACGATCTGGTGCGGCGGGCCGGGATCGCCATCGGCAATGTGGCCGAGAACTACGGGGCCACGGCCGAGTTCGGCGTGCGCCAGAACGCGGCGCTGGTGTTCAACGACGAGGCCCTGTCGGCCTGGCTGGCGCCGGTCCTGGAAGAGGCGGCGGGCGCGGGCAAGGTCAACTCCGGCGCGCCGGCGACGACGGTGGCGGAGGATTTCAGCTATCTGTCGCAGGAGGTCCCGGGGGTCTTCTACCACCTGGGAGCCAGCGCCGACGGGGTCGATCCGGCGACCTCGCCGCCGAACCATTCGCCGGCGTTCGACGTCAATGAGGCGGTCCTTCCGGTCGGGGTGAAGGCGCATGTGCTGACGGCGCTGAGGTTCCTCGAGCGACCCTGACGGCAACCATGTCTCTCAATGTTCCGGCAAGGATCGGCGCGCATTCTCGTCCGGTTTTGCGGGAGCGCGCCATGACCAGGCTGCCTGTTGAATTGCCCCCGATGACCGTCGAGCGACGGGGTGGCGCGGGGCGGGAGATATTCTGTTTCCTCATCGCCTTCGCCGCCATGTTCGGCGGCGCGATGCTGGGTCTCGACCTGCTGTTCTAGGCGCGGTCGAAGAAGGTGGTGATGACGCGGCGGTAGACCCCGGTCAGCGCCTCGATCTCGGCTACCGGCACGCGCTCGTCGATCTGGTGCATGGTCTGGCCGACGAGGCCGAGCTCGAGCACCGGGGCCATGGAGCGGATGAAGCGGGCGTCGGAGGTGCCGCCGGTGGTCGAGGCTTCCGGACGACGGCCCAGGGCGGCCTCGACCGCGTCCTGCACGCCGGTGACGAAGGGGCCGGTCTCGGTCAGGAAGGCGTCGCCCGAGCACAGGTGCTCCAGCTCAATACGCAGGCCGCTCTCGGCCTGGGCCTCGCCGGCCATGGCGTTGAGCCAGGCGATCAGGCCGTCGCCGGTGTGGTTCGGGTTGAAGCGGATGTTGAGCCGGGCCCGGGCCTCCGCCGGGATGACGTTCATCGCCGGGTTGCCGATGTCGATGGTGGTGATCTCGAGGTTCGACGGCTGGAAGGCCTCGTAGCCGTCGTCGAGGCGATGGTCGGCCAACCGCGCCATCAGCCGGGCCAACACCGGCGCGGGATTGGCGGCGCGGTCGGGGTAGGCGACGTGGCCCTGGCGGCCGTGGACGGTGATCCAGCTGTTCACCGAGCCGCGGCGGCCGATCTTGATGGTGTCGCCGAGCGCGTGCTGGGAGGATGGTTCGCCGACGACGCAGGCGTCGATGACCTCGCCTTCGGCGGTCAGGGTCTCGACCACGCGGCGGGTGCCGTGCAGGGCGGGGCCTTCCTCGTCGCCGGTGATCAGGAAGCTGAGCGATCCGGCGATATCATCTTCCGACAGGACCTGGGAGACGGCGGCGATCCAGGCGGCGATGCCGCCCTTCATGTCGACGGCGCCGCGGCCGTAGAGGACGCCGTCGCGGACCTCGGCCTCGAAGGGGGCGGCGGTCCAGGCCTCGGCGGCGCCCGTGGGCACGACGTCGGTGTGGCCGGCGAAGCAGAGGTTCGGCGAGGCGGTCCCGCGCCGGGCGTAGAGATTCTCGATGAAGGCTTGGTCGCCTACCGCTTCGCTGCTTGAGGCGGGGCCGAATTTCATGCGCCGGCAGTGAAAGCCGAGGCCGGTCAGGAGGCGCTCCAGCAAATCCATCGCCCCCTCGTCGGCCGGGGTGACGGAGGGTCTGCGGATCAGGTCGCGGGTCAGTTCGACAGGATCGATAACCGGATGTGATGCGGCGCTCATGGACCTGTGCTTTAGGGGGTTCGGACGATTGCGAGAAGGCTTCTTCCCATGCCGAAGATCGACATCGACAGCGCCCCGACCGGTCACGGGACGGGCTATCCCGAGGAATTCGCCGGGCCATGCAAGCCGCGACGGCGCTGGCGGCTGGGCGACGCGGTCGGGCTGGACCAGTTCGGGGTCAACCTGTTGCGCCTGCCCGACGGGGCCTGGTCGAGCCAGAGGCACTGGCACGCGGGCGAGGACGAGTTCGTCTGGGTGGTCTCCGGCGAGGTGGTGCTGGTCGAGGATGAGGGGGAGACGGTGCTGAGGGCCGGCGACTGCGCCGGGTTCAGGGCCGGCGTGCCCAACGGCCACAAGATCGAGAACCGCTCGGGGGTTGAGGCCGTTCTGCTGGAGGTCGGGACGCGGACGCCCGGCGGCGACAGCGGCGACTATCCGGATATCGACATGGTGTTCAGGCCGGGCGGCTATTTTCATCGGGACGGGACCCCGTATCCGAAGACCGTCCGGCGCACGTGACCGTCGAGAGCGTCGACAGCGGGACGCCCACGCCGCCGGCGCCGCCGGGAGACGGCGAGCCGGCCAGTCCGTGGGGGATCCGCGACTTCCGCCTGCTGTGGCTGGGGCGGGTGGTGGCGGTGCTGGGCATCCAGATCCAGTCCTCGGCCCTGCTTTGGCAGGTCTATGAGATCGCCCGGCGGGACCATCCGATCGAGCAGGCCAGCCTGTATCTGGGGCTGGTGGGCCTGTGCCAGTTCCTGCCGCTGCTGGCCTTCACCCTGCCGGCGGGGGCCATGGCGGACCGGCGGGATCGCAAGCGGACGGTGTGGCTGTCGATCCTGGTCGAGGCGGCCTGCGCCGGGGGCTTCCTGGCCATGGCCATCCATGGCGATCCGCCGCTGTGGGGACTGCTGGCGGTGGCGGCCCTGTTCGGGGCGGCGCGCGCCTTCCTGGCCCCGGCAAGCCAGAGCTTCCTGCCGATGGTGGTGGGGCGGAAGGCCCTGCCGCCGGCCATCGCGGCCCAGTCAATCGCCTTCCAGACCGGGGCCATCGCCGGACCGGCGCTGGGCGGAGTGATCGTCGGGGTCAATGTGCCGCTGGCCTACGCCTGCGCCATGGGGCTGTTCTTCCTCGGCATCGGCTGCTTCCTGCTGATCCGGACCAGCGGCAAGCCCAGGCCGGTCGAGAGCGGCCTGTCGCCGCTGGAGTCGGTCAAGGAGGGGCTGGCCTATGTGTGGAAGACCAAGATCGTGCTCGGGGCCATATCGCTGGACCTGATCGTGGTGCTGCTGGCCGGGGTGGCGCTGCTGACGCCGATCTTCGCGCGGGACATCCTGCATGTCGGGCCGGAGGGGTTCGGTCTGCTCAGGGCCTCGTTCGGGGTCGGGGCGCTGGGCATGGCCGTCTATCTGAGCCGTTTCCCGATCGTCCGTCACGGCGGACGCTGGATGTTCGCGGCGGTGGCGGTGTTCGGGATCTGCACTCTGACCTTCGGGCTGTCGAAGGCGGCGTGGCTGTCGGGGCTGGTGCTGCTGGTCGGCGGGGCGGCGGACATGGTCAGCGTCAACATCCGCCAGACCCTGATCCAGCTGGCCACGCCGGATCACATGCGCGGCCGGGTCAGTTCGGTGTCGATGCTGTTCATCGGCGCCTCGAACGAGCTGGGCGAGGCCTATTCCGGGGTGGCGGTGCGCTTCCTCGGGCCGGTCGGGGCGGCGGTGTTCGGCGGCTTCGGGGCGCTGGCGGCGACGGGGATCTGGGCCCGGCTGTTCCCGGGTCTGCGCAAGGCCGACCGGCTGGACTGAGCTCAGTCCGACAGGCCAGGCTTGCCGCGCCCGCTCTTGATGACCGAACGCCGGGTCTTGCTGTCGAGGCGGCGCTGCCTGGAGGCGCGGGTCGGGCGGGTCGGGACCCGGAAGACCGGCTTGATCGAGGCCTCGTCGATCAGGGCCTGAAGCCGCTCCATCGCATCGGCGCGGTTGCGCTCCTGGGTGCGGAAGCGGACGGCGGTGATCAGCACCTCGCCGGCCTGGGTGGCGCGGCTGCCCGCCAGCTTGAGCAGCCGCTCCTTGACCGGTTCGGTCAGCGAGGGGGAGTTGACCACATCGAAGCGCAGCTGGACGCTGGTCGAGACCTTGTTGACGTTCTGCCCGCCGGGGCCGCCGGCGCGGAAGAAGCGGAAGTCCAACTCGTCCTCGGGGATGGTCGTCATGGCGCGGCCCGGCGGGCGATGACCACGGCGCGGTCGAGGGCCTGGAGGAAGGCCGAGCGGTCCCTGGGGCCGAACGGCGGAGGGCCCGAGGTGGCGACGCCCATGGAGCGCAGGTGCTCGCCGACCATCCGGCCCGCCAGGGCCGAGCCGATGGAGTCGGGGGTGAAGGGCTGGCCGTTGGCCTTCAGCGCCTGGGCCCCGGCCTTGAGGCAGCGGTCGGCCAGGGGGATGTCGGCGGTGATGACGATGTCGCCGGGGCCGGCCCGCTCGGCGATCCAGTCGTCGGCGATGTCGGGGCCGGCGTCGACCACGACCTGTTCGATCCAGGACTCGCGGCGGGTGTTGATCCAGCCGTTGGAGACCACGAACACCTTCAGGCCGCAGCGTTCGGCGACCCGGTAGACCTCGTCCTTCACCGGGCAGGCGTCGGCGTCGATGAAGATGCGGGGCGTGGGCATGGGGGCTAGGTGGCGGGAGCGGGCGGGGAAGTCAAAGTCCAGGGGCCAGGGGCCAGGGGCCAGGGGCCAGGGGCCAGGGGCGAGAGCGGCAGCAGGCAGCAGGCAGCGGGGAGGGGCGCTCTGCCTCGGCCCGTCTGCGGCGGAGCAATTATTTGCCGCGGCGGGCGGCGAAAAATGAGTCGGCAGAGTCGACACGGTCGACATCGGCCCTGAGGGAATTCAGGGGCTTGGCGATCCGGCTGTTGGGGCGCCAGGCGGAGGCAGGGGAAGGAATATGCATCTGACGGCGGTGGCGCGCACATCGGCGCCGCTGGGCCCGGTGGAGACGCGGCTCCTCGGCGGAGCGGCGGGAGGTTTGGTTGTCAAAGACCGGGCGTCAGTCTGCGCCCGGTCTTTCCTCAGGCGGGAAGATTCCGTCGGGAAGAGGTGAAGTGGCTGAGAAGACGGATGTTTTTTTCCAAACCGCCTTCGACTTCCGCGAATTGCCAGCAAACGGCGCGGCCTTTGCGCGGCCGAGGTTCACGACCGACACACGAGACGCCTTCTCCCCTTGGGGGAGAAGGCGTCTCGCTCCGCGAGACGGTTGAGGGGGATGGTCTGTTGCAGGCTCCCGGTCGGCCGGCTTGCCTCCGCCCTCCCCCTCATTCGAGCGGCTCCGCCGCCAACCTTCTCCCCCGAGGGGAGAAGGAAGGGGACTGGCCGCTTCAAGCTCACTGGCAGGCGAGGCACTCGTCGTAGTCGGTGCGGGCGGCGCTGAAGAGGTCGGGCTGGTTGGGGTCGATCTCGGCCTCGGCCTTGTCCTCGGCGCCGGCGAAGGCGGCGCGCTGAACCGACTTGGAGCGCAGGTAGTAGAGCGACTTCACGCCGCTCTCCCAGGCGCGCCAGTGCAGCATGTGCAGATCCCACTTGTCGACGTCGCCCGGGATGAACAGGTTGATCGACTGGGCCTGGCAGATCTCCGGGGCGCGGTCGGCCGACAGCTCGACGACCCAGCGCTGGTCCAGCTCGAAGGCGGTTTTGAAGATGGCCTTCTCGTCGTCGGTCAGCTGGTCGAGGTGCTGGACCGAACCCTCGTGCTCGAGGATCGAGTTCCACACTTCGGAGGTGTCGATGCCCTTCTCGCCGAGCACCTTCTCCAGATAGGGGTTCTTGACCGCGAAGGTGCCGGACAGGGTCTTGTGGCTGTAGATGTTGGCCGGGATCGGCTCGATGCCGGCGCTGGTGCCGCCGCAGATGATCGAGATCGAGGCGGTCGGGGCGATGGCCATCTTGTGACTGAAGCGCTCCATGACGCCGCGCTCGGCGGCGTCCTCGCACGGGCCCTTCTCTTCGGCCAGGACGCGGCTGGCCTTGTCGGCCTCGCGGCGCAGGTGCTTGAACAGCCGCATGTTCCACGACTTGGCCATGGCGGATTCGAAGGCCACGCCCTGCTGTTGCAGGAAGGAGTGGAAGCCCATCAGGCCGAGGCCGACCGAGCGTTCGCGCTTGGCCGAATAGACGGCCTGGGACATGGCCGGCGGGGCGCGGCGGATGAAGTCCTCCAGCACATTGTCGAGGAAGCGCATGACGTCCTCGACGAAGGCCGGCTCCTCACGCCATTCGAGGAATTTCTCGGCATTGACCGAGGACAGGCAGCAGACCGCGGTGCGGTCGACGCCGAGGTGGTCGCGGCCGGTGTGCAGCATGATCTCGGCGCACAGGTTGGACTGCTTCACCGACAGGCCCAGCTCGCGCTGGTGCGGGGCCATCTGGCGGTTCACCGTGTCCGAGAAGATCAGATAGGGCTCGCCGGTCTGCAGGCGGATCTCGAGGATCTTCTGCCACAGGGCGCGGGCGTCGACGGTCTTCATCACCTCCTTCGACTTGGGCGAGACCAGGTCGAAGGTCTTGCCGTCGCGGACCGCCTCCATGAAGGCGTCGGTGATGTTGATGCCGTGGTGCAGGTTCAGGGACTTGCGGTTGAAGTCGCCCGAGGGTTTGCGGATCTCGAGGAACTCCTCAATTTCGGGGTGGTGGATGTCGAGATAGACGGCCGCCGAGCCGCGGCGGAGCGACCCCTGCGAGATCGCGAGCGTCAGCGAGTCCATCACGCGGATGAAGGGGATGATGCCCGAGGTCTGGCCCGCGCCCTTGACCTTCTCGCCGATGGAGCGGACGCCGCCCCAGTAGGTGCCGATGCCGCCGCCGTTGGAGGCCAGCGCCACGTTCTCGTTCCAGACGTTCTGGATGCCGTCCAGGCTGTCGCCGACGGAGTTCAGGAAGCAGGAGATCGGCAGGCCGCGATCCGCACCGCCGTTCGACAGGACCGGGGTCGACGGCATGAACCACAGGCGGCTCATGTAGTCATAGACGCGCTGGGCATGGTCGGCGTCGTCCGAGAAGGCCGTGGCGACGCGGGCGAACATGTCCTGATAGCTCTCGCCGGGCAGGAGGTAGCGATCCTCAAGCGTCTTCTTGCCGAAGTCGGTCAGAAGAGCGTCGCGCGAGCGGTCGACCTCGACCTTCCGGACGAGGGACAGGGCGGGCGAACCAAAGGTGACGACCTCCGCGCCGGCGTCCTCCGCCGAAAACTCGTTTTTCATCAACGCTTCGCCGCCAGCCATGCTCACTCAGCCCCAATTCAGATGATGCTCAAAACGGTGCGTGGACACCGTATTTGGTAGGACCCCTTGCCCCAAGGTCCATATCTAGGGGGCCATATCCCTAATGACCCGTCAACGCCTTGACGTGACGGTTTCGTGATTCGTGATCGTCCGTCCTGTGACGTCTCTGTGGAGCACCTGTCGATGACCGATTTCGACGCAATCACGAATGCGTGATCGCCTTCGGTTCGGAACCCCGCCCAAGCGTAGCCGTTCGGGAGCGCATGCCGTCCATTCGAAATCTTGTCGCTCACGCCGTCCGGTCCGGCGGACGCCTCCTTCACTTCGCGCGACAGGAACTGTCTGTGGTCCTGGCCCTGGGAATCATCTGGGGCGGTGTCGCCTTCTTCATTGAACTGGCCGACGACATGACGGAAGCCGAAGGCCAGGCCTTCGACCAGCGCGTCCTGGCCTTCGTGCGGCCCGGCGCCGATCCGGCCGACGCAATCGGGCCTGACTGGCTGCATACGGCCATGCTGGATTTCACGTCGCTGGGCGGCCTGTCGGTCCTGCTCCTGTTCGCCCTGGTGGCGATTGGCTTCCTGCTGATCCAGCGCAAGCCGTGGTCGGCGCTGATGCTGGCGATCGCCCTGTCGGGCGGCCTGTTGTTGAGCGAGGTGATGAAGGGCGTCTTCCAGCGCGATCGGCCGCCGCTTCTGTTTCAGTCTGTCGAGACGATCAACGCCAGCTTCCCGTCGGGGCATGCGCTGCTGTCCACCGTCTTCTACCTGACGCTCGGGGTCATGCTGGAACGGGCTTTCGCGCGGCGCAGGCTCAAGATCTATGTGCTGAGCGTGGCGGTTGTGATCGCCGGGCTGGTCGGGATCAGCCGCGTCTATCTGGCGGCGCACTGGGCCTCGGATGTGATGGCCGGCTGGGCGCTCGGAGCAGCCTGGGCCATGGTCTGCTGGCTGGCGGCCTATGCGGTCCAGCGTCAGGCCGTGAAACGCGGCGTGCCCGAGGCGACGGCGCTGGAAGGCGGCTAACCGGCGGCGAAACGACGACGTCAAAGACCGGGATGACAAGCATCAGTGATCGTCCTCCGGCTTTCGCTCGGAAGGTTGGGAGGGCAGGCGGAGCGCCGGACTGCGGGTCCGGTGACCGTGGGGTAGTTTGAGCCTTTGGCTGCTCCGCGCCGCGCCTATTCGTCGTTGGGGATGCACAGGATCTCGCCGCAGGCCTTGCAGTGGACCGCGTCTGGGTCGTGGCGCGACAGGCCGCAGGTCGGGCAGGGGTAGGAGACCTTGTTGGGCTTGAACACCGCCTGGCCCAGGCGCACGAACAGGGTCACGCCCACCAGCATGATGACGATCGACACCAGCCGGCCCCAGGCGCCGGGCAGCAGGATGTCGCCATAGCCCGTCGTCGTCAGACTGGTGACCGTGAAATACAGGGCGTCGACATAGCCCTGCAGGCCTTCGTGGGTTCCCAGGAAGCTGGTGTAGACAAAGCCGGTGGCCACGAAGACGAAGGTCACCAGGGTCAGGACCGCCTTGACCACCTCCTCGGTGTGAGTGTCGTCGTACTTGCGGCCGATGGTGCGCCAGAAGAAGTCCGAGTGGATCAGGGTCCACAGTCGCAGCACCCTCAGGAAGCCAAGGTTGAACAGCCACGCCGGCAACAGCAGGGTCGCCAGGATGAACAGGTCCACCCAGACGATCGGCCGCTTCAGCCAGTCCTTGATGCTGGAGAAGGCATAGGCCCGGGCGGCGAGATCGACGGTGAGCACGGCGGCGATCGCATAGTCGATCGCATAGAAGACCAGGCCGTGTTCGCGCAGGAGCGGACTAAACATGAAGAAGCCGATGATCAGCAGGTCGATGACCAGGACCGTGATCCGGAACTCGACCGAGGTGCGCGACGAGCCGTGATAGAGAGCCCGCAGGCGGGCTTTCAGGCGCAGGCCGTCCTTGCGGGGCGGCATGACGGCCTTGTCGTCGACCGCGCTCAGCGCCTCGGCTCCGGCATGGGCCCGGGCGGGCCGGGATGCGGCCTTGCGGCGCTTTGGTGTACGGCTCATGCGTCCCTCGATAGCGCGGACATCTCGCGCGGGGAACCGGGGCGGACTATATCGGCCGGCATGGGACGCCCCTTCGTCAAGATGAATGGCCTCGGCAACGACTTCGTCGTGGTGGAGGCGCGTGGCCAGGCCTTCCGCCCGACCGAGGACGAGGTGCGGGCGATCTGTGACCGGACGACCGGCGAAGGCTGTGATCAGCTCATCGCCATCGAGCCCGGCGTGGGCGGGCGGGCGTTCATGCGGGTCTGGAACGCGGATGGCTCGATGGTCGAGACCTGCGGCAACGCCCTGCGGTGCGTCGGCTGGCTGCTGATGCAGGCCTCGGGCGAGGACCAGGCCGAGATCATGACCGCCGGCGGCCTGACGCGAGCCTTCGCGGGCGGCGACCGCCGGGTCTCGGTCGACATGGGACCTCCAGGCCTCGACTGGACCCAGATTCCCCTGGCCGAGGAGATGGATACGCGCGGGATCGAGCTGCAGATCGGGCCGATCGATGATCCGGTGCTGCATACGCCGGGCGCGGTCTCCATGGGCAATCCGCATGTGACCTTCTTCGCAGACCGGGAGTTTGACGACGCCTTCGTGCGCGCCTCGGGCTCGCTGATCGAGCACCATCCCCTGTTTCCGGACGCCGTAAATGTCGGTTTCGCGCGCGTGCTGGGCCCGGACCGGATCCGGTTGAGGGTCTGGGAGCGGGGCGCGGGCCTGACCCGGGCCTGCGGGACCGGCGCCTGTGCAGCCATGGTGGCGGCCAGCCGCAAGGGGCTGGTGGGCCGTCAGGCGACCCTGGTGCTGGACGGCGGCGAGCTCCAGATCGAATGGCGCGACGACGGCCACGTCTGGATGACCGGCCCGGTCGAGGTCGAGCGGACCGGGACGCTGGCGTGACCGGGATGGCAGGACAGCTGCTGATCCCGCTGTTCCTGCACTTCGGGCTGGTCGCCTGTCTCTATGTCGTCCTGACCTGGGCGCGGCTGGTGGTCGTGAGACGGGGCGAGGCTAGCCAGGCCGATTTCGCCCGGGCGGATGGCGACCCCCGCCTTTCAGCGCGCATCCAGCGCAATCTGGCCAATCAGTTCGAGGCGCCGCTCTTCGCCTGGGCCGGGGCGCTTGTCCTGATCATGGCGGAGGCCGTCACCAGCCTCGACGTCGCGGCGGCCTGGCTGTTCCTCGCCGGCCGGCTGATCCACAGCTGGGTCCAGTGCTCAGGCGATGACGTGAAGCTGCGTGGCCGGGTCTTTGTGATCAACTTCCTGGGCGTGCTCTGGCTGATGGGCCGCGCCTTCTGGGTGGTCCAGGGCGGTCTCTAGGCTTCGCCGTTCATCCGACCGAGGATCAGGTTGGCCAGCCGGTCGGGGCCGAGGCTGGCCGACAGGGGGATGGCGAACTCGCCCTCGGGGTTCATCAGATAGATGTTTAGCGAGTGATCCATCGTGTACTCGCCGCCTTCGAGGTCGCGGCGCTGATAGACGACGCGATAGGCCTGGGCCGCCCGGCGGACCTGGTCGGCCGAGCCGGTCAGGCCGATGACGCCCTCGGGGAAGCTGGCGGTCTGGAGATAGTCGGCCATGGCCTCGGGGGTGTCGCGCTCGGGGTCGATGGAGACGAAGACGATCTGCAGGTCATCGGCGCGGTCGCCCATGCGCTCCTTGGCGGCTTCCAGGGCCTGGAGGGTCGAGGGGCAGAAGTCCGGGCAGTGGGTGAAGCCGAAGAAGACCGCGGTCCACTGGCCTTCGAGGATCGACTGGTCGACGGCGCGGCCGGTCTGGTCGACCAGTTCGAACGGGCCGCCGATGTCGGCGCGGCCATAGGTCACAACCGGCTGTTCCTCGCCGTCCGCTGGCGCGGCGGGTTCGCGGTTGATCATCCAGATCGCGCCCCCACCGATGACGAGGGCGGCCAGCAGACAGACGAGGGCGAAGATGGCGATCGGCTTGGACGGCATGAAATCCTCTCGACGCGAAGCGTGTTGCCGGGGCTTATAGGGGCGTGAGCGCCGAGCCCCAAGACGTGGCCCCCTATTGGGATCCAGCCAGCCTGCCCGCCCCCCGGGGGCGGCTGCGGGCGACCACCCTCATGTCCCTGCGCTGGCTGGGACTGGCGGGCCAGACGGTGGCGGTCCTGATGACGGCCTTCGTCTTCGACTTCGAGCTGAGGCTGGGCTGGACCCTGGCCATCATCGGCGCCGGGGCGTGGATGAACGTGGCCCTGCTGCTCAGGCCCAATCCGCGGCCGGTGCTGGAAGGCTGGTCCGCCGCCGGCCAGCTGAGCTTTGACGTGGCCCAGCTAGGCGCCCTGCTGGGCCTGACCGGCGGGCTGGACAATCCCTTCTGTCTTCTGCTGATCGCGCCTGTGACGATCGCGGCGGCGGCCCTGCCGACGCGCCAGACGATGGCGATCGGCGGCATGGCCCTGCTGACGGCCGCGATCCTGTTCTTCGTGCCTGAACCTCTGCCCTGGCGCGGTGGGGAGGAGTTCGCCCTGCCGCCGCTCTACCGGCTGGGCGTCTGGATGGCGCTGATGACGGGGGTGCTGTTCACGGCCGGCTACGCCTGGCGAACCGCCAACGAGGCGCGGCGCATGGCCCTGGCCCTGGCCGCGACCGACGCCATCCTGGCCCGCGAGCAGCAACTGGCGGCCATGGGCGGCCTGGCGGCGGCGGCGGCGCATGAACTGGGCACGCCTCTGGCCACGATCCAGATCGTGGCGCGCGAGCTGCTTCGGAACGCCAAGGGAGACGCGGCCCTGGCCGAGGACGCCGAGCTGCTGGTCCAGCAGGCCGAGCGATGCCGCGACATCCTCAAGGCCCTGTCCCAGCGGTCGGACACCGGCGAGGTGGCCGAGGCGCGGCTGCCGCTGAAGATGCTGCTGAACGAGTGCGCCGATCCGCATCGGGGCGCCGGGCCGCGCATCGAGATCGCGGTCGAGGGGGCCAAGGGCGCCATCGAGCCCGAGGTCCGGCGCCTGCCCGAGGCGGTGCGCGCCATCGGCACGCTGATCGAGAACGCGACGGACTTCGCCGTCTATGAGGTGCGGGTGACCGCCCGCTATGACGACCGCACCATCCGGGTCGAGGTGCGCGACGACGGCCCCGGCTTCGCGTCCGACGTGCTGGCCCGGCTGGGCGAGCCCTATGTGACGTCTCGTCCGCTGGGCGAGGGATCGCGGACCGGTCACCAAGGCATGGGGCTGGGCTTCTTCATCGCCAAGACCCTGCTGGAGAAGACCGGCGCCTCGCTGACGTTCGGGAACCTTCGCCACAAGGAAGGCGCTCAGGTCACCATCACATGGCCGCGCGAGGCCATCGTCGCGCCCTGATGAGGCGTATGCTGAACGCACTTGCGTCAGGCCGCCGCAGGGCCGATTCTGTTCTGGGGCGCTAGGGAGACACGTATGACCGAAACGCTCGAGCTTCAGTCCCAGGTCGAAACCCTTCCCGACCGGTCGCTTCTTGTCCTCGATGATGACGCCGCTCTCAGAACCCGCCTGGGTCGGGCGATGGAGTCGCGCGGATTCGACGTGACCCTGGCCGGATCGGTGCAGGAGGCCACCACCATCGCCCGCGCAGCCCCGCCGGCCTTCGCCGTCGTCGACATGCGGCTGGAGGACGGCACCGGCCTGAAGGTTGTCGAGGCGATCCGCGAGGCGCGCCCCGATGCGCGGGTGGTGATGCTGACCGGCTATGGGGCCATCGCCACCGCCGTGGCCGCCATCAAGGCCGGGGCCATCGACTATCTCTCCAAGCCCGCCGACGCCGACGATGTGGTCAAGGCGCTCTTGGCCCAGGGCGACGACAAGGCCGCACCGCCGGAGAACCCCATGTCGGCCGACCGGGTGCGCTGGGAGCACATCCAGCGGGTCTATGACCTGTGCGGCCACAATGTCTCGGAGACGGCGCGGCGGCTGAACATGCACCGGCGGACCCTGCAGCGTATCCTGGCCAAGCGCGCCCCGCGCTGAGCGAACGGTCCGGACGGCGTAAAACACCGTCCACCTCGTCCGGGCTCAGGAGACGGGGACGGCGAACCCGTATCGGGGTCAGGCTGACGATGTCAAAGACCGGACAATCAGCCTATCCGGGTGGCGATCAGCGGGGACAAGTCACCTAAAGCGCGGTCGCCCGCAGGGCGGCGAGCCTTGCGAAGGCGAGGGTCAGGGCCTTGCGCCGGGCGGGCGCCAGGGGGGAAGGACTGGCCGGGCGAACCACCGCCCCGCCGAAGCCGTCAGCGACGATCAGGCCCGGCTCGTCCGGCAGGATGTCCATCGGAAACTCGGGCGCCACGGCGAAATAGTAGGCGTCGCAGAAGGGCAGGTAGTCGCCCCATTTGCGGTCGCACAGATAGTCCTCGCGCGAGGACTTCACCTCGCAGATGGCGATCTCGCCCCTGGGGCCCAGCGCCATGACATCGGCGCGACGGCCGTTGGGCAGCCGGACCTCGAGCAGGGGCGCATAACCCATGTCGGCCATCAACCGCGCCGCGCCGCGCGTCACGGCCGTGGTGACCTGGGGGCGGCCGAGGAAAGCCAGCTCAAGGGTTTCTATCGCGACAAGCGCCATCGCGGCATAGATGTTGCGGATATGTTCCGAGTCAAGCGTGGCCTTCCGAAGGGCCGCGCAGGGCGGGCCAGTCGGAACAGGCGAAAACGATCAGCGCGATCCAGTTGACGACCGGAACAACGGCGAGAATGGACCACCAGCGACTGAAGCCGGCCTTCCTCAGGATCGCAGCGGCGGCCAACACCGTAGAGGCCCAGACAGCCAGGCCGACGGCCAGGGCGACCCATTCAAATGCCCGTATTGATTCCAGCATTGCGTCCTCCCGTTGCGCGACGTTAGCGCGACGCCGGGGGGTTGCAAGCGCAGGCTAGCTGGCGGCGCCGATGGCGAGGGTCAGCCAGATGAACTTGAACATCTGCATCACTCAGCCTCCGATCTGGACGGCGTTGGAGGTGTTGTAGCCGAGCGCTCGCACGCGGGCGAGCAGGGCGGCGCGGTTGGCCGGCGCCGCCGAGCGCGTCCAGAGCCAGAAATAGTTGCCGCCGGGCGTGCCCAGGATGGCCCAGGAATAGTCCTCGGCCCGGTCCAGCACCCAGAATTCCTGGGATGCGCCGATAACGCCCGCGGCGCCCGACCGGGCGCGGAAGCGCAGGCGGTTGTTGGCGCTGTTCAGCGAGGAGACCTCGGCGCGCACGACCTGCGGGTCGCCCGACGTGCGGCTGCAGGTATTGACGACATTGTAGGCGCCACCGTCGCCGGCCGAGATATCGATCTGCAGGCGGGTGCAGCTGGGCTGGTTGCGGTTGGGCGTGCGCGCGACCTCGTACCAGCGGCCATCGAATTGGCTGAGGGTGACGGAGCGCGCAGGCGCGGGGGCGTCGGCCATGGCGACGCCGGCGAATACGGTCAGGGCCGCCGAGGCGGCGATGAGCTTTGCGAGCTTCATGACGGTTCCTTGCGGTGCGACCTCGAACAGAGATAGCAACGGCTGCCCGGCCCTTTAAGATGCAAGCTTGGCGTCATTTGGGCGCTGCGACCTTTCGATGACAGACACCTCGCCCCCCGGAGACAACGCCCCGCCCTTCTCGGTTTCGGAGCTGTCGCAGGCGCTCAAGCGCACGGTCGAGGACCGGTTCGGCTATGTCCGGCTGAGGGGCGAGATCTCCAAGGTCACGCGCCACGCCTCGGGCCACGTCTATCTGACCATGAAGGACGAGAACGCCGCCATCGACGGCGTGATCTGGCGCGGTGTGGTTTCGCGCCTTGATTGCCAGCCCGAGCAGGGGCTGGAGGTGATCGTCACCGGCAAGATCACCACCTATCCGGCGCGCTCGTCGTACCAGATGGTGATCGAGAGCATGGAGCCGGCGGGCGTGGGAGCGCTGCTGGCCCAGCTGGAGCGCCTGAAGGCCCAGCTTCGCGGCGAGGGCCTGTTCGACCCGGCGAGGAAGAAGCCCATCCCGGCCGTGCCCGCCGTGGTGGGGGTGATCACCTCGCCGACCGGGGCGGTGATCCGCGACATCCTGCACCGGATACGTGACCGCTGGCCGTGCCAGGTGCTGGTCTGGCCGTGCGTGGTGCAGGGCGATCGGGCCGCAAGCCAGGTGGCGGCGGCCGTGCGCGGCTTCTCGGCGCTGGCTCCCGACGGGGCGATCCCGCGCCCCGACGTGTTGATTGTGGCGCGAGGCGGGGGTTCGATCGAGGACCTGTGGCCGTTCAACGACGAAGCCCTGGCGCGGGCGGTGGCCGAATGCCCGCTGCCGGTGATCTCGGCGGTGGGCCACGAGACCGACACCACCCTGATCGACTTCGTCTCGGATCGGCGCGCCCCGACGCCGACGGCCGCTGCCGAAATGGCCACACCGGTCCTGACCGACCTGAAGGCCGTGACCGCCGACCATGAGCGGCGCCTGCAACGGGCCGCCGGCCGCGCGATCGAGACGCGGCGCATCGCCCTGACAGGAACGATCGGACGGATGCCCTCGATGGCGGACCTGTTCGGACGGCGAGAACAGAGGCTGGATCAGGCCTCGGCCCGACTGGCGTCGGGTCTGTCGGCCCATGTGGCGGCGCATGACCGCCGTCTGGCGGGTGTGGCGTCCCGGCTGACCCCGCAGGTTCTGACACGGCCGATCGACCGGCAGGCTGAGCGCCTGGACGTGCTGGACCGCCGCGCCACGCAGGCGCTGCGTCAGGAGTTGCGGGATCGCGCACGCCAGCTCGAGACCCTGTCCGGTCGGCTGCCGTCGCTGGAACGTCCGATCCGGCAGGCGACAGGGCGGCTCGACGAACTTCAGGGACGGGCGCGCAGGGCTCTGGACCGGCTCAAGGACCGCCAGGGCGAGCGTCTGGACCGGCTGGCGCGGCTGCTGACGTCGCTTGATCCGGAAGGCCCGCTGCAGCGGGGTTACGCCCTGGTGCGACGCCAGGATGGCTCGCTGGTCAGGAGCGCGGTCTCCGTCAGGCCGGGCGAGGCGCTGGATCTCAAGTTCGCGGACGGACAGCGCCAGGCGGTCGTGACCGGCACGGCGCCGAAGGCCGACCGCAAGCCAGCGCCCCCTCCGGCCGCCCAGCAGGGCAAGCTGTTCTAGCTGCGAAGGCGCCCGACTGTCATGACGAGCAGGGCGCAGGCGCCGAGAACCGGCCAGGCCAGGGCATAGGCCGCCGCAGGCGCCCAGGCTTCGCCATACGGCATGGGCTCGGATCCTTTGCGGACCAGGGCGACGATGACGCCCCAGGCCAGGACCACGCCGAACCCGTAGATCGCCAGAATGACCGCCATAGCCATCAAGCGATCCGCTCCACGGTCAGGCGTTGCCTTCGGTGAGGTCGGACCAGAAGGTCTTGGCCTTTTTGAAGAAGCCGGCATGGCGCGGCTGCTGCCTGTCACCGCAGGTGTCGCAGAGCTCACGCATGAGCTCCTTCTGGCGGGCCGTCAGGTTGGTCGGCGTCTCGACAAACAGTTCGACCACGAGATCGCCGCGGCGGCGGCCTTGAAGGTCGGGCATGCCCTTACCGCGGATGCGGACGGTCTTGCCGGTCTGGGAGCCTTCCTCGACGCGCACGGTCGAGCGGCACTGGCCGTCGCAGGCCTCCGACGTCAGGCAGGGCGCCTCGATCTCGCCGCCGAGCGCCGCGATGGGCATGGGGACGGGGACGGTGACCAAGAGGTCCAGACCGTCGCGCTCGAACAGGTCGTGGGGCTTCACTGACAGGAAGACGTAGAGGTCGCCGCGCGGACCGCCCCGGCGGCCCACATCGCCCTCGCCCGTCAGGCGGATGCGCGAACCATCGTCGACGCCGGCCGGAATCTTGAGGCTGAGGGTGCGCGTTTTGCGGACCTGGCCCTGGCCGTGACAGCTCTTGCAGATGTCGGCCTCGGCGAGGCGACGGCCCTGGCCGCCGCAGGTCGGGCAGGTGCGCTCGACCTGGAAGAAGCCGTTGGCGGCGCGCACGCGGCCCTGGCCATTGCAGGTGGTGCAAGTCTGGGGCTGGGCCCCCTCTTTGGCGCCGGAACCCGAACAGGGCTCGCAGACCGCGGCAGTGGCCACGTCGATCTCGACCTCGGAGCCGCGGTAGGCCTGCTCGAGCGAGATTTCCAGATCGTGGCGCAGGTCCTGGCCGCGCTGGGGACCGGCCCTGCGGGTGTGCTGGGCGCGGTTGAACATGTCTCCGAACGCGTCGCCGAAGACCTGGGAGAAGATGTCGTTGATGTCCTGGGGGCCGCCCGAAAAGCCGCCGCCGCCCATGCCGCCCATGCCGTTGACGCCGGCCTCGCCGAAGCGGTCGTAGGCCGCGCGCTTCTGCGGGTCCGACAGCACCGAATAGGCCTCGTTGACTTCCTTGAACTTGGCCATGGCCTCATCGCAGCCGCCGTTGCGGTCCGGATGGTGCTCCATGGCCTTCTTGCGGAAGGCGGCCTTCAGCGCGGCGGCGTCAGCGTCCCGCGGGACGCCAAGGAGTTCGTAATAGTCGGTTGAAGCCATGACCCGTTAC
>JAEYWU010000098.1 GCA_023428785.1 Pseudomonadota bacterium | reverse complement strand
GCCTTTTCCTTTTTGGTCGTGGATAAGGTGGACGGGGGCAGGGTGGATAGGGCGAGACAGGGCGTGGACATCTGGTCTGCGCGCGGCCCAGAATGGCCGCGAGGGTTTCCAACGAGCGAATAGGCGGAAGACGAATGCGAGGGAGGGCCGGCGTCATCGTCGCCTGCGTGCTGGGACTGACGGCCTGCGCCCATAGTCCGGTGCTGGTCGAAAGACAGTTCGCGGACGTCCGGGTCCGGTTCGAGACGCCCCGCGAAGGCCGTTTCACCCTGGATGACGGACGAGAACTATACCTGAGCCAGGCACGGCTCACGGGTGGCTACCTGTGTGGCATGTCGAACATCGCAGGCGACCGCTGTCTCGATCCCGGTCGGGTCGAGAGCGTGCTTTACGTCGAGAGCCGCGCAGATCCTGGAGCGACCTTAGGCGGCCTTGCTGGCTTAGTACTGGTGTCGCCCGCCATTCTGGCGTTGGCGGCGAGCGCGGAGGCCGGTCGAGCCGATGGTGATGGAACGAGCCCCGAGGAAAGAGCCGCCCTGGCCCTGCTTTCCAATATGCAGGCTTGCGTCGGACCAAACGTCTCTGCCGTGGCCGAGGCGTTGTGGGAGCGGAGAATGGATCAGTCTCCGGAGTGCTTGGGCATGGGCGCGTCCTGGTTGGCCTCTATTGGCGACATGGAGCGGGCGCGTCGGCTATCCTACCTCGCCGGCGCACGCCTTCGATACGAGATGGAACTTTGCTCGAACGTCCAGGCGCGGCGACCATGGGCGCCGCAGGCGCCGGCTTCGATGCTGGTCGCCGACGCCCCGCGTTGGCCGCAGGACTATCAGGCGGTCGTAGAGGACCCATCCACCTATGACTATCCGATCACACAGGGCGCCGGGCGCTGCTACGACTGGGCGCTAACGCCACCCCAAGAGCGGCAGGCAGCCGCCTTGGCGACCGCGGTCCGATTCGACCTCTTCGACTTACCGGACTGGCTCTTCGCGGCGCCCGCGCCTTAGTCCTATTCCTTGGATAGATCCTGCCTGAGGAAGAGGGCAAGCGCCCCGCCGAAGCCGCCGAGGATCCAGACGGCGAAGGACCCGACCGAGGCCCAGACCAGGCCCTCGGGCATCGCCATTTGGGGGATCGGGGCAGGCTGCAGCGAGGCCCGGAGGATGTCGGCGGCGAGCGACGGCATCAGGAAGGGGCGCCACAGCTCCATCTGGTCAGGCGGCACGCTGGTCAGGCCCTGGAGAATGAACTGGGCGATGCCCAGGCCCAGCGGGACCATCAGGGCCGCCAGGATCGAACGGGTCAGGACGCCGGCGAGGGCGGCCAAGGCGCCGGCCTGAAGCAGGTGAATCCAGCTGACGCCGAAGGCGCCGAACATCTGGCCCACGACGCCCTCCTGGAAGCCGCCGACGATGCGCTGGCCGTCGGCCAGGGCGCCGATCAGGCCGCTGATGATCGTCAGGACCGCGCCGAGCAGGAGGCTGGCCGCGGCGGCGATTGCATAGACGGCGACCTTGCCGAGAAGGGCGTTGGCCCGGCTGTTGCGCGGAGCCATGAGACGCCAGGTCTCCCATCGGTATTCGCCTGCGAAAATCACCGCAGCCCCGATCAGGCAGAACAGAATCGAGAGCGGGAAGGTCGGCGGCTGAAGCGCGCTGATGATCGCTTGGGCCAGGTCGAAGGGCACGAGACGCAGCAGAGCGGCGCCCTGTTCGTCGGGAGTGAAGACGCCCTCCAGCACCAGCTCCCACAGCAGGGCGATGAACAGGCCGATGACAGGCAGGAAGAGGAAGGCGAAGAAGGACGTGCGCCAGTTCTTCGTCAGCTTGAAGGTTTCGGCCGCGATGGCGTCAGCGAGCATCCTGACCTCCAGTTTCCTGCATGAACACGGCCTCGAGGTCGGCCCCGACCCAGCGCGCTTCGAAGATGTCGGCGCCCTCGCCGGCCAGCCGGCGAATGAGGGCAGGCGCGTCCGCCCGGGCCAGCCGGACAAGCACGGCGTCGCTGGTGGCTTCCGCGGTCTCGCCCAGGAGGGCGGCGACCTGGGCCGGCTGGCTGACCGAGAGGCGCAGGCGTTCGCCGCCCGCGCCGCCGATCAGTTCGGACACCTTGCCCTCGGCGGCCAGCTTGCCCTTGTTGAGGATGGCGACGCGGTCGCAGATCTTCTGGACCTCATGCAACTGGTGGCTGGCCAGGACCACCGAGACGCCGTCGTTGTCGGCCAGGGACCGTATCAGGGCGCGCATCTCGTTGATGCCCATGGGGTCCATGCCGCTGGTCGGCTCGTCGAGGATGATCATGGAGGGCGAGCCCAACAGGGCCGCGGCCACGCCCAGCCTCTGGTGCATGCCGACCGAGAAGCCCTTCACCTTGCGGCCTGCGGCCTCGGTCAGGCCGACGCGCTCAAGCAGGCCGTCGACCTCTTTCATGTCGCCCTTCAGGCCCCCGGCGATGCTGAGCATCTGCAGGGTGTCGCGAGCGGTCAGGAAGGGATGGAAGCGCGGCGTCTCGATCATCGAGCCGATCCGGCGCGGCTGGCCGGGGGCGCCGCCCAGGACCGTCGCCTCGCCGGAGGTCGGCCTGATCAGGCCAAGCCAGATCCGGAACAGGGTCGACTTGCCAGCGCCGTTGGGGCCCAGCACCCCGTAGACGCCGCCGCCGGGCGCCTCGAGGGTCAGGCCGTCCAGCGCATGGACGTCGCCATAGGTCTTGGTGAGATTCGTCGCGGTGAGGATCGCCGTCATGGAGGGACCGTCGCCGGGATTGGCCTGCACGGCAAGCGTGTGCGGGATTAAACCTTCGTCACCCGCGTCGTTGCTCCGTTGCAAAGCGCCGCTAGAAGCGGGGCATGATCCGTTTTCTCGCCGCCCTGATCCTGTCCCTTTTCTGCGCCGGCCCGACGCTGGCCCAGCGCGCCGCCGACAGGCCGGTGATCCTGATCGGCATCGACGGGTTTCGCGCGGACTATATGGATCGCGGCCTGACCCCGACGCTGAGCCGCCTGGCCGCCGAGGGCGCGGTGGCGGAGGGCGGCATGCGGCCGTCCTTCCCGACGGTGACCTTCCCCAACTTCTACACCCTGGCCACGGGCCTGCACCCGGACCATCACGGCCTGGTCTACAACACCATGCAGGACCCTGAGCTGCCGGGTCGGACCTTCAGCATGGGCGCACGTGATGAGGTCATGGACCCCGTCTGGTGGAACGACGGGGAGCCAATCTGGGTGACAGCGGAACGCGCGGGCGTGACGTCTGCGACCCTGTTCTGGCCCGGATCCGAGGCGGCCGTGCGGGGCCAGCGGCCGACCTACTGGCTGCCGTTCGAACAGAGCATTACCTCGAGGGCCCGGGTGAACCTGCTGCTGGGCTGGCTGCGCCTGCCGCCCGAAGAGCGTCCGGGCTTCGCGACCCTCTATTTCGACATCGTCGACACCCAGGGACATCACCACGGGCCGGATTCGGACGAGGTGAACGCCGCCATCGCCGAGGTCGACGCCGCCGTGGCCGCGCTCCTGGCGGGGCTGGAGGCGCAGGGGATGCAGGCGGATCTAATCCTGGTGGCGGACCATGGCATGGCGTCGACCTCGGGCGAGCGGATCGCCTGGGTGGATGACTGGATCCCGGCCCAGGCGGTGGACGTCTTCACCTATGGTCCGCTGGCCTTTATCCGGCCGGTCGAGGGACGCGAAGGCGAGCTGGACGAGGCGCTGGCGCGCGATCCCGAGCACATGGACTGCTGGCGGCGCGAGGACCTGCCCGAACGCTTCGCCTATGGGACGCACCGCCGGATCGCGCCGGTCGTCTGCCTTTCGGAGCTGGGATACACGGCCGGAATGCGTGGCCGCACCGATCCGGCGCGCGTGCGCGCGGGGACGCACGGGTTCGACCCGGATGCCGTGGAGATGCAGGCGCTCTTTGTGGCCTGGGGCCCCTCGTTCGAGCCGGCTGTGCGCCTGCCCGAGATGGACAGTGTCGACGTCCAGCCGCTTCTGGGGCGCCTGCTTGGGATTGAACTTCCGGCGGGAGACGGGACGATCGAGGACAGCGCCCGGGCCCTCAGAACCGCGCCCTGAGGCTCTGCTGGACGCCGCGGGCGTCATAGGCCTCGGGCCGGCCGGGCGTCTCACCGCGGCCCATGATGATCTCGAGCGTCGTGGAGGTCGGCGAGGGGCCCTGGAAATTCAGGCCCACGCCCACACCGACGCCTGAGGATGAGTATCGGCCGTAGGGCCCGCTGTAGCGTCCCGAACCGTAGCCGACGCCGAGGCTGGGTCGTACGCCACCGGCGGAGTCCGGTCGGCCGTCGATGTAGCGCTGTGTGACCTCGAACCAGTCGAAGCCGTTCTCCACCGTGAGATCGGCGGCGCGCAGCAGGGCGTAGTCGGCCACCGGCCCGGGCGCGCCCACGCCGGAATAGGTGACGCGCCAGCGATCGGACTCAATCCGGTATTCCGAATAGCCCTGACCGTTCTGGGCGGTCTGGGGGCCATAGGGAGCCAGCGAGGCGCAGCCGGTCAGGGCCAGGGCTGCGGAGGCGATGAGGGCGGCGGCTTTCATGAAGCGGACTCCTTGTTGCCAACTAGAGCGAAGTTGCGGCGGCGCGGGTTCCGTCGGGCGAACTACAGACCCAGGCGGGCGCGCACCTCGGCGAAATCATCTGGCAGGGCGGCCTCAACCTTCTTGCGGCCGCCCTCGGGGTGGGGAAAGTCGAGCCGCGAGGCGTGCAGCATCAGGCGGGGCACAGAGGCGCCGCCGGCCGTCAGGGAGCCGCCATAGCGCGCGTCGCCAAGGATCGGCCGTCCGATCGCGGCCAGATGGACCCGCAACTGATGCATCCGGCCGGTCAGCGGTTCCAGCTCGACCAGCGCGGCTTCGTCGTTGGATGCCAGGGTCCGGTAGTGGCTGTGGCTGGGCTGGGCGTCCGCGTGACCCTCGGGCAGGGCGCGCATGTAGGATTCCCGGCCGATCTCTTCACGGCGCAGCGCCAGACGGATGTCGCCGGACGCCGGCTCGGGCGCTCCGCCGCCGACGAGGGCGAGATAGGTCTTCTTCAGCTTGCGGTCCTGGACCGCCTTGCCGAGGAAGCCAAGCGCCGGCTTGGTCTTGCCTGCCAGGATAACGCCCGAGGTGTCTCGGTCGAGCCGATGGACCAGTTCGGGCCGCTTGCCGTTTGAGCGGGCGAAGGCCCACAGAAGATCATCGAGCGTGTGGGCCTGGATGCGGCCGCCCTGGCTGGACAGGCCCGCGGGCTTGTCGAGAACCAGGACGTGGGAATCCTGGAACAGGACGCGTGAGCGGACAAAGGCCTTGTCGTCGTCGCTCAACAGAACAGGGGCGCGGGCTTTCACCCGCGCCCCTTAGCCTTGTTTGGCCCCGTCGTCAGCCGGTCAACGCAGCACGCCGCGCCGGGCCATGGTCGTGGCGTACCACCACAGGAAGCCGGCGATCGCGACGATGACCCACGGCATGAACTTCATGATTTCCATCCCGGCCGGAAGCTGGGGCATCGGATTAATGAAGCCGTAGATCAGGCTGATCAGCGCGCCCAGGAAGGACACTACGAAGAGCAGGACAGCCCAGCGGCGGCGCATCAAGAGAGCGATCGTGCCCAGGACCGCGCCCCACACGCCCGCGATCCACGGGGCGTACATCCAGGCCGGCATGGCGTTGAAATAGGCGATCATGTCGTCGCTCATGCCTGACCAGCGCATATAGGACTCGCCCTGAGTCGTGGTCATGATGAAGTCAAAAGCGCCGAAGCCATTCCAGAGCAGGGCCAGAATGCCCACCACCCAGAGGTGCCAAGGCGGGCCGCCAGACGCGGGCGCGATGTCGTCGGTCATTGTCCCCTCCCAAGGATCAATCGAACAAGGGTAGGGTAACCACGGTTTTCACCGTGCGGCAACGCTTGCCTTGAATGGTCATTCAAGGAGGCGCGGTCCGACCCGAAGGTCGGCCAGCGCCGGATCAGTCTGCAGCTTCGGCCTTCTCGGCCTTGGCCTTGTCTTCAGATCCCTTGATCTCGAAGGCGATCTTTCCGTCCTTCAGGACCACGCCGACATGGCCGCCGCGCGTCAGGCGACCGAACAGGATGTCGTCGGCCAGGGGCTGCTTGATGTGCTCCTGGATGACCCGGGCCAGAGGCCGGGCGCCGTAAAGCTCGTCGAAGCCGTTCTCCGCCAGCCAGTCCGCCGCCTCGTCCGAAAGGGCGATGGTGACGTTGCGGTCGGCCAGCTGGGTTTCCAGCTGCTTGATGAATTTGCGCACGACCATGCGGATAATTTCGGGCGTCAGGGCCTTGAAGGCCACGACCGCGTCGAGACGGTTCCTGAACTCGGGCGTGAACAGGCGCTGGATGGCTTTCTCGTCCTCACCCTCGACCTTGCCCCGGCCAAAGCCGATGGAGGCGCGGGCGTTGTCCGCGGCGCCGGCGTTGGTGGTCATGATCAGCACGACGTTCCTGAAATCGACCGTCTTGCCGACCGCGTCGGTCAGGGTCCCGTTGTCCATTACCTGGAGCAGGATGTTGTAGACGTCGGGGTGGGCCTTCTCGATTTCGTCCAGCAGGACGACCGCGTGCGGATGCTGGTCGACGGCGTCGGTCAGCAGGCCGCCCTGGTCATGGCCGACATAGCCCGGAGGCGCGCCGATCAGGCGGCTGACGGTGTGCCGTTCCATGTATTCCGACATGTCGAAGCGCAGCATCTCGATGCCGAGCGTGGCGGCGAGTTGCTTGGCGGCCTCGGTCTTGCCGACGCCGGTCGGGCCCGAGAACAGGTACGATCCGATCGGCTTGTTCGGATCACGCAGGCCCGCACGGGCCAGCTTAATGGCTGACGACAGCTGTGCGATGGCGTCCGGCTGACCGAAGACGGCGCCCTTCAGGTCTTCCTCAAGGTTCTTGAGCGCCTCGACGTCGGACTTGGAGATCGACTTCGGCGGGATACGCGCCATCTTGGCGATGACGGCCTCGATTTCCTTCTGTCCGATGACCTTCTTGCGCTTGGACGGAGCGAGCAGCATCTGGCTGGCCCCCGCCTCGTCGATCACGTCGATCGCCTTGTCTGGCAGCTTGCGGTCGGTGATGTAGCGGGCCGACAGCTCGACCGCCGACTTGATGGCGGCGTCCGTGTAGCGAAGCCGGTGGAAGGTTTCGTAGTACGACTTCAGACCCTTCAGGATCTTGATCGTATCTTCCAGCGTCGGCTCGTTGACGTCGATCTTCTGGAAGCGCCGGACGAGGGCCCGGTCCTTCTCGAAGTGCTGGCGATACTCCTTATAGGTCGTCGACCCCATGCAGCGCAGGGTGCCGGAAGCAAGCGCGGGCTTGAGCAGGTTGGAGGCGTCCATGGCCCCGCCCGAGGTTGCGCCCGCGCCGATCACCGTGTGGATCTCGTCGATGAAGAGGATCGCGTCCTCGTGCTGTTCGAGTTCCTTGACGACCTGCTTGAGACGCTCCTCGAAGTCGCCGCGATAGCGGGTCCCGGCCAGCAGGGCGCCCATGTCGAGCGCATAGATGGTCGCGCCGGACAGGACGTCGGGGACCTCGCCATCCTCGATCTTGCGGGCGAGGCCCTCGGCGATGGCTGTCTTGCCGACGCCCGGGTCGCCGACCAGCAGCGGGTTGTTCTTGGTGCGGCGGCACAGGACCTGGATCGAACGCTCGACCTCGGCGTGGCGGCCGATCAGCGGATCGACCTTGCCTTCGCGGGACTTGGCGTTGAGGTCGACGCAGTAGGTCGCCAGCGCCTCGTCGCCCTTCTTCACGGCGGCCTTTTCCTCGCCGCCCTCGTCGGACGGAGAGGGGGAGGACCCGCGCACGGGCCGGGTCTCGCCCTGGCCGCCTTTCTTGGCGATGCCGTGGGCGATGTAGTTCACCGCGTCATACCGGCTCATGTCCTGCTCCTGCAGGAAGTAGGCGGCGTGGCTTTCGCGCTCCGAGAAGATGGCGACCAGCACATTGGCGCCGGTGACTTCTTCGCGGCCGGAGGACTGAACGTGGATCACGGCGCGCTGGATCACGCGCTGGAAGCCGGCTGTCGGCTTGGCGTCTTCGCCGTTCGAGACGGCGAGCGCGGCCAGGTCATGGTCGATGTAGGTGGTGAGAGAGGCCGCGAGCGACTGCAGGTTCACGCCGCAGGCGGTCATCACCGCCGAGGCGTCCGGGTCTTCGACGAGCGCCAGAAGCAGGTGCTCGAGGGTCGCGTACTCGTGGCTGCGGGCGTTTGCCAGGGCAACGGCCCGGTGCAGGGTATCTTCGAGCGGACGCGAGAATGAGGGCAACGACTTAGTCCTTCTCCATGGTGCATTGCAGCGGATGCTGGTGGTGGCGGGCGGTCTCCAGGACCTGCGCAACCTTGGTTTCGGCGACTTCGTAGGTGAAGACGCCGCACACCCCGACCCCGTGCTGATGGACGTGCAGCATGATGCGCGTCGCGTCCTCGCGCGACTTCGCAAAGAAGCGCTCAAGGACGTACACGACGAATTCCATCGGCGTGTAGTCATCGTTGAGGATCAGCACCCGGTACAGCGAGGGCTTCTGAACCTTGGGTTTTGTCTCGGTGACGGTAGCGGCGCCGAGGCCGCCGCCTTGATCACCTGGACGTTCGTTGGGCATTCGCGGTCCGGGTCGGGGAGTCGTTACCTAGATAGGAACCATCCGACTGAATTGAAGCAGGGGCAAGTCACAGCTTTGCGCACCATGCTGACCGTTCGTGACTGGCCCAAAGGAAAAAAGGCCCGGAGCGCTTCCGCTCCGGGCCTTCTTCAGTCGTCCCGCTAGTTGGGAGGAGGAACCTAGCGAACCGACTGGATGCGCTCGACGATAGCGGTGGTGCGTTCGTTGATCGGCTTGAAGCTGTCCTTGACCGAGGCCGAGACGGTGTCGGTCATCTTGGTGACTTCGGCCAGATAGGCTTCCATCGCGGACTTGGCGAAAGCGGTCTGCAGTTCGATGACTTCCTGGACCGACTTGGCCGAGGCGAGGGCCTGGGCGGCGGTGACGCCTTCTTCCCACGACTTCTTGGAGTAGGCGAGAGCCTGGGCCGACAGGGCTTCGGCGCCGCGGGTGGCGGCGGTCACCGACTCAACGGCGGCTTCGATGTTCTTCTTGCCGAGGGTGTTCATCTCGGTCAGGGCGTTGATCGACTTGTCCACGCCTTCCTTGAAGGCTTGGTTGCCGGCGGCGGTGGCTTGCTCGACGGTCTTCTTGACGGTTTCAGCGGCGGCCATGGTGGTCTCCTGAGTTCTTGATCAAGCCTCTGACGGGCTCGGATGGGTGCTATATGTTGCAAGTGCGAACATATGTCAAGGGTATTTGTGCAGCGCACAATCGCCTTGTGGGGGTGCGACCAAATCGCCCATCAACATCCTGTTAACGTCAGGGCAACCCGCCCCGGGTCATGTTATGGTTTGGTCAGGTCGCCGCCGTGGGGGCGTCGCCCGAGTGCCATACGCTTCAAGACGGACCGATGACCTTGATCGCTTCCGCCCGCAGACTTCCCATCGTTCTCGCCTGCATCTTCAGCCTGCTGGCTTTTGGTGCGGTGAACACTGGCGGCGGCGCGGTCGCCCAAGACGGTGAAGTCCGATACGCCTCCATCGTAGTCGATGCGAACAGCGGCGAGGTCCTGTTCGAGCGTCGTGCCGACAGCCCGCGCTTTCCGGCCTCGATCACCAAGGTGATGACCCTCTACCTGGTCTTCGAAGCCCTGGCCGAAGGCCGGATCTCGGCGGACGAGTACATCACGATCTCGCCGCGCGCCGCGTCCCAGCCGCCGTCCAAGCTGGGCCTGCCGGCAGGCGCGCGCATTACCGTCGACAATGCGATCCGGGCGCTGGCGGTGCGGTCCTGCAACGACATCGCTGTGGCCCTGGCCGAACATGTCGGTGGCTCAGAGGCGCGGTTCGCGCAGCTGATGACCCAGCGGGCCGAAGAGCTGGGGATGACCCAGACCCGCTACTACAATCCGCATGGCCTGCCTGACAGCCGCCAGCTCTCGTCGGCCCGCGACATCGCGATCCTCAGCCGCGCGGTGATGCGCGACTATCCGCAGTTCTACCACTACTTCGGCATCCGCCACTGGGAGTTCGAGGGCCGCCAGTACAACAACACCAACGGCCTGCTGCACTCGATGCCGGGCGTGGATGGTATCAAGACCGGCTTCACCAACGCCTCGGGCTATAATCTGGCCGCTTCGGCGGTGCGCGATGGCCGTCGCCTGATCACGGTGGTGCTAGGCGGACGGACGACGGCGTCCCGCAACGAGCATGTGGCCGAGCTTCTGACGATCGGCTTCGAGGTCGAACGCCGCGTGTCGCGTGGCGAGACCCTCCAGCAGGCTCAGGTCCTGTTCGCCGCCCTGCCGGGCGGTGTCGGGGACGCCTATGGCTCGGGCCAGGGCGGCACGGGCCGCCTGGTCCTGGCTTCGGCGGAGGTTCCGGTTTCGGCGGCGGTCCTGGCCGCCTCGGCGGAGCTGGATGCGGCCGCAGAGCCGACGACGCCGCCTGCGCCCGTCGCTCCGGCCGCGCCGGTTCGCGCCCAGGGTGACGGCGCGACGGGCTGGATCGTTCAGGTCGGAGCCTTCCGCGAGCCGGGCGTGGCCCAGGACTGGCTCGGCGAGGTCGGTCGCCGGTTCCGCGATCAGTTCCGCAACGCCGAGTCGGCGGTGCAGCAGGCCGAGAACGGCTGGTTCCGAGCCCGCTATCTGGGCTTCACCCGTGAAGCGGCGGATTCGACCTGCGCCGTGCTGGCGGAACGCAACGTGCCCTGCATGGTGATCCGGGCCCAATAGAGCCGCTCACGTCTTCAGCAAGCGATCCCGGGCGGCGTTGAGCTGCTCGGCCAGGCCCTGGCTGCCTCCGGCGTCAGGGTGGGCGCGGGCCATCAGGCGGCGATAGGCGGCGCGGACTTCGGTTTCGTCGGCATTGCTGGAAACCCCGAGAATGCGGCGGGCCTCAGCCTCGCTGAGGCCGTTCCGGGGCGCCGGACGGGCGTCGCGCTGGCGCGAGGCCAGGGTCAGCCAGAGCGCCGTGCCCAAGAGGATGGCGGCGATGATCCAGGAGCCGCGGATCGCGGCCTGGGCCGCGCCGCCCCAGCAGGCGGCGGCGATGATGGGGGTTGCGACCCGCCACTGGACGCGGCTGGTCCGGTCGGTGTGACGGCCGAGCCTGAGGAGGGCCCAGAGGGCGGCGGCCCCCAGGGCGACCCAGGCGAGGATCACGGCGTCACCTTCACGCCGCCTGTCGAGCCTCCGGTTCGGCCTCGAGCCCCAGGGCTTGCATCAGCGAGCGAAGCTCCTGGCGCGCGGCGACGTGGCTGAGAGCGATCTCGACGGGCCGGATCTTCTCGGAGAGGTCCGCGACCGTCAGCCCGAAGGGATAGAGCTCGCGATAGATCACGCGGTCACGCAGGCCCGGGCCGACACGGAAGCCGACGCGCTTGGCCAGGATGTCGAGCCGTTCGTCGACGCGGCGACGGTTGCGGGCCTCGAAGACGGCGAGGCGGTTGGTTACCACCAGCCAGTCGATCTGGCCGATGCCGGCCTGGGGATTGTCGACGGCCTTGTCCTTGCGGGCGTTCCAGATGGTCTCGGCATAGATCGAAGGGCGGCGCAGATTCAGGGTCACCGGGTCGATCTCGCCCAGCAGGCCGAAGTCCACGAAGCTGTCGTTCATGGGGGTGACGACCTGATCGGCGCGGCCGTGGGCGGCGCGCGACAGGGCCGTGTCGCCGCCGGGTGTGTCTATGACGATGTAGTCGGCCGCCTCGGCCGCCGCGAAGGCGGCGTTGAAGCGGGCCAGCTGTTCGTCCTCGGGCGCGCGGGCCAGCTTGGCGCCGTCCGAGAAGCTGTCGGGCTCGATCGGCATGGGCGCCTCGGCGCCGTTGGCGGCCAGCCAGGCCCGGCGATTGGACAGGAAGCTGGCCAGCGACCGCTGGCGCAGGTCCAGGTCCATGACCGCGACCGAATGGCCGGACTGCATCAGTCCGGCGACCAGATGGATGGCCAGCGTGGACTTGCCCGCTCCGCCCTTTTCATTCCCGACGACGATGACACGCGCCATTGGACACACCCCACTCACCTTCGCGCCCGCGACTCACCTGCAGGCGTCATTTGGAGGCGAGACTAGCGCGTCGGCGTCGCGGGGGGAGGGGGGATCAGGACTGGCCTGTGGATGCGCAAAAGTCCCCGGCGCCCGCGGCGCGGCAGACGGAGGCGGCGGCGGCCTCTTCCACGACAGCGCGCAGGCGCACGAGGGTGCGGCCGTCGCGCTCCACGGTCTCATAGCGGGGAGAGACCCCGGCGAGCGCTGTGTGATCGGCGATCCGGGCCCAGGCGGCCTCGGCCGAGGCGCGGCTGGAGAAGGCGCCGATCTGGATGGTGCGGCCGGCAGAGCGGACCACGTCCTGGACCACGACGGGGGCGCGCTGGACGGCCTGTTCGACCACGGCCTCGGCCACGGCAGCCGAGGCGGCCTGGACGGGGGCGCCCAGATCGAAGCCGTCGGCGCGGGCCTCCCAGAGAACTTCAGGCTCCACGACCTCGATACGCATCGACGGGCGGGGGCCGTCCAAGGCCGGGCCGCGCAGGCCGGCGGCCTCGGCGGTGACCATGGGGCCGCGCAGGCCGGCCTCTTCGGCGGTGAGCGGGATGGCGGCGACGCCCTCCGCCCAGCGCTCGAAACGATGGGGATCGGCTTCCACCATGCCGCACCCGCCGAGAACGGCGAGGAGGGGAGCCACAACAATCATTCTGATCGGAGCCATGGGCAAAAAATACCCATGACCCGGAAAAACTCAGTTGCCAGATACGCTTAAGGAGAAAGGTTAACGGGTTAACCGAGCGGGTTAGGGCTTAGGGCCCAGGGTCACCAGGCGCCGGCTTCGCGCAGGCGTTTGACCAGGTCGTCTGGCAGGTCGGTGGCTTCGGCGCGGGACAAGTCCTTGGGCGCGTCCTTTGGCTCGAGGTAGCGCCAGCCCTGGAAGGGGCGGTGGCCGAGCGGCGCGGTGCGGATCACCTCGGGCTGGAGGCGGATCAGGCAGCGGGCCTGTTTGCCCTCGCCCTTGGTCGAGATGTCGGCGATCGGCATGCGGCAGACAATCGAGCCCTTGATGACCCAGTAGAGGGAGCCGCCGTCCTCCAACTCGGCCGCGCGCTTGGGCGTGGAGCGGGTGTTGACGTTCAGCCAGTCGCCCTTGGCGACCCGGCGCTCCAGGGTCTCGACCTTGGCGACGCCGACGCACAGCTTGATCAGGTGGATGGACACGAGGGCCGTCTAGCCCGTTTCGGACGACGCCGCCAAAGGCTAACGTCGGTCCATGCAGATGGGACGGCGACAAGTGATGGCGGGGGCGGCGGCGCTGGCCGTGGCGCCCATGACCGCGCGGGCCGGGGAGACGACGATGTACGGACTGATCGGAAAGATGCTGGCCCAGCCCGGGCAGCGGGATGCGCTCGCGGCAATCATGCTGGAGAACACCGGCGGCATGCCGGGATGCCTGTCCTACATCGTGGCCAACGACCCGACCGACGCGAACGCGATCTGGATCACCGAGGTCTGGACCGACCAGGCCAGCCATCAGGCGTCGCTGCAACTGCCTCAGGTGCAGGAAGCGATCCGGCAGGCCCGGCCGATCATCGCCGGCTTCGGCGAGCGGTTCGAGACGGTCCCGCTGGGCGGGGTGGGGCTGTAGGGAAGGCGGACGGTCGAAAACACCGTCCGATCCGTCCGGATCGTCCGAATTGGCGGTCCTCAAAACACAGCGCCAAAGCGCCAAAGCGCCAGACGAAGCGAATATTTCTCAATGGGTTGATGTGGCGGCCCGTGGCGAAGCCGCCAAATCATCGGAAATGCGGAGCGCCTACGGACGGCTCGCTCGACGAATAGCGATGTCAAAGACCTGGGCCGAGAGCGTAGCGGCGCGCGAGTGGGCGGGGAAAACCCGCCGGGCCTTCCGCAGGAATGGGTTTGGGCTCAAGGGCTTAGACGGGGCGCCAACGGTAACCCGGGAGGTGGCCGACCCTGATTTGTCATCCCGGCCGCAGGCGCGCAGCGGCGGAGGGCCGGGAC
>JAEYWU010000113.1 GCA_023428785.1 Pseudomonadota bacterium | reverse complement strand
GGCCGAGTTGCTCGTAAGGGGCTGAACCGGGTCAAGCGAGCCGGGGTGCGCAAGCTCAAAGCGCTCCCGGTCCCGGCGGAAGAAGCCGAAACCCGAGCCGCTCGCGTGAACCGACCGGGGGCGGCGCTTGTCCTGCGCCGAAAACATCAGCGCGTCCTACGGCGAAAGCACGGACGCATCTCAACGGTTCCCGGGCGCAAGCCCGGCGCCGCCCCGGCCTCTCCATCCCTTCATGCGGCTTGCCGCATGAAGTCGATACGCCTTGTCATCCCGGCCAACGAGGCGAAGCCGAGGCCGAGCCGGGACCGCGAGGCTGCGGAGCCGCGCCCGGTTTCAATCCTCCCCTGTCAGCGGAGGGAGAAAGTCCGCCTCCCCACCATTACATCCCGTTCAGGTGACGCTCAGCTTCTCCATGACTATGTTACGCCCGAGCAGGCCCTCGCAGGCGCCTATTGCGCCGCCCTGGCTGTAGTGAACGGAGCTCCAATGAACAGGCGACAGATGATCATCACCAGCGCGGGCGTGCTCGCGGTTTCGGCTACCGGCTGCGCGACCGCCAGCGCCGGGACGACGCCGGCTCCGGCCGCGCCGGTCCTGACCGGCAATGTCCTGGCCGACCCCTGGCCGGGCCCCTACCAGGGTGTGCCGCCGTGGGATCAGGTGACGGTTGATCGTCTGCGCGACGCCCTGAACCAGGGCATCGAAATCCTGCGCGGAGAGGTCAACGACATCGTCTCCAATCCGGAGCCGGCGACCTTCGAAAACACCATGCTGGCGCTGGAAAAGAGCGGCGACCATCTGGACCGCGCCGGGTCGATCTTCGGCGTCATGACCTCCAACATCGGCTCGGCCGACTGGCAGGCCCTGAACCGCGAGATGTCGCCGATCCTGTCGGCCGCCTCGGACGAGATCACCTTCAACGACGCCCTGTTCCAGCGCATCCGCGCTGTCCATGAAGGCGCGGCCTCGGCCGGCCTCACCGCCGAACAGGCCCGCCTGACCGAGCGCCGCTACCAGGCCCTGGTGCGCAATGGCGCCGCCCTCGACGCCGCCGGCAAGGAAGAGCTCGGCCGCATCAACCAGGCCCTGTCGACCGCCTTCACCACCTTCCAGCAGAAGGTCGTGGCCGACGAGCAGCTCTTCACCCATCTCTCCGCCGAGAGCGAGGTCGAAGGCCTGCCGGATTCCAACAAGTCCGCCGCCGCTGCCGCCGCCCGTTCGCGCGACCTGGACGGCTGGGTCATCGCCAACACCCGGTCGGCGGTCGATCCCTACCTGACCTTCGCCGACGACCGCGCCAAGCGCGAGGAAATCTGGCGCAAATTCGTCAATCGCGGTGACAACGGCGACGAAAACGACACCAACGCCACCATCGCCCAGATCCTGGACCTGCGCGCCCAGCGCGCCCGCCTGCTCGGGTTCCCGACCCACGCCCACTGGCGGATGCAGGACACCATGGCCGGCACGCCCGAAGCGGCCATGGATCTGATGATGCGCGTCTGGCCGCCGGCCGTCGCCCGCGTCGGCGAGGAAGTCGCCGAAATGCGCGCCCTGGCCGGTCACGACATCGAGCCGTGGGACTATCTGTACTACCTCGAGAAGGTCCGCAAAGCCCGCTACGACCTCGATCAGAACGACCTGAAGCCCTACTTCGAGCTCACCTCGATGAAGCGCGGCGCCTTCTACATGGCCGAGCGCCTGTACGGCATGGTCTTCACCCCGATGCCGGCCGGCACGATCCCGGTCTTCCATCCGGACGTGCAGACCTTCGAGGTCACCGACCGCGACACCGGCCGCCACATCGGCGTCTTCTACTCCGACGACTTCGCCCGCTCGGGCAAGCGTTCGGGCGCCTGGATGACGACCTATCGCAGCCGCTCGAACATGGACGGCGACACCCAGAACGTCCTGGCCTCGAACAACAACAACTTCATCAAGGCCCCGGAAGGCGAGCCGCTGCTGATCTCGCTGGACGACACCCAGACCCTGTTCCACGAGTTCGGCCACGCCATCCACTACCTGCTGTCGAACGTCACCTACCCGAGCCTGGGCGGCGTGCCGCGCGACTTCGTGGAGTATCCGTCGCAGGTCCACGAGAAGTGGGTCCTGACCCAGCCGATCCTCGACCAGTTCGCCCGTCACCATGAGACCGGCGAGGCCATGCCGCAGGACCTGCTCGACAAGATCGAGGCCTCCTCGACCTTCGCCGAGGGCTACGCCACGGTCAGCTACCTCTCGTCGGCCCTGGTCGACATGGACCTGCACAACCGGGCGACCGCCGTCACCGACGTCGACGCCTTCGAGCGCGAGAGCCTCGAGCGCATCGGCATGCCGCGTGAGATCGTGATGCGGCACCGCCTGCCACAGTTCAATCACCTCTTCACGTCCGACGCCTACTCGGCTGGCTACTACAGCTACCTGTGGTCCGAGGTCATGGACGCCGACACCTGGGCCGCCTTCATGGAAGCCGGCGACCCGTTCGATCCGGAGACCGCGCGCCGCTTCAAGGAGATCATCCTGGCGCCGGGCAACACCACCGACCGGGCCGAGGCCTACCGTCAGTTCCGCGGCCGCAACCCGGACGTGACCGCCCTGCTCAACACGCGGGGCTTCCCGACCAGTTGATCAATGCTCAACGTCTGAAACAGGAAAGCCCGGCGGTAACTCCCGCGGGGCCTTTTCCTATCCGCCTGATTTTCCGCCTGATCCGCAAAATGCCGGCGCTGATTTTCCCCGCCCCTTCCCGGCCGCCAGGCTGTCGTCCGGTCTTTGACATCGTCCAGCCGTCAGTCGCGCCGTCTCAGCGTGACATAGACAGCGCCTTCGCCGCCGTGTTTGCGGTGTGCGGGTGACACCCCCGACACGATAGCCCTCAATGGCGGCTGCGCCACCCAGTCCGCGACCGACGCCCGGATGATGCCGGAGCCGGCGCCGCGCGAGCCCTTGCCGGTCACCACCAGCACCGCGCGATAGCCCCGCGCATGGGCGTTTAGCAGAAAACTGGTCAGGGCGTCCTGCGCCTGGAACCGGCCGTGGCCGTGCAGGTCGATGCGGGCGTCGATCGGATCGCGTTCGCGCGACAATCTGCGAAGCCGTCTCGGCTCCAGCTCATGCGGCGCCGCATGGGGCAGCGGGCGCGTTTGGTCGGCGACCACCGGTGGAGCCGGGGCCGTCACCGGCCGCGCCGGCTTCACGAACTTGGGGGGCGCCTTGGTCGCCGGTTCCACAGGGGCTTCGGGCTCAGTCGCGGCGACCTTGGCC
>JAEYWU010000065.1 GCA_023428785.1 Pseudomonadota bacterium | reverse complement strand
GTCCGCGCCGGCTTCGGCCGCCCGGCCGGGACCGGCCGCGAGGACGATCGGGACAAGCGCTTCGGCGACGGCGCGCCCGGCAAGGCCGTGTCGCGCACCCGCGGCGAACCCAAGCGCCGCGAGGGCCGCCTGACCATCCAGGCCCTGGCCGGAGGGGACGAGGACGCCGCCGAGCGCATGCGCTCGCTGGCCTCGGTCCGCCGCGCCCGCGAACGCGAGAAGGAAAAGCGCAAGGGCGGCTCGACCGACGCGCCGAACCGGCCGCGCGAGGTGGTCATCCCCGACGTCATCACCGTCGGCGACCTGGCCAACCGCATGGCCGTGCGCGGCGTCGACATCATCAAGTTCCTGATGCGTCAGGGCATGATGATGAAGATCAACGACGTGATCGATTCCGACACCGCCGAACTGGTCGCCGACGAGTACGGCATGACTGTCAAGCGCGTCTCGGAGAGCGACGTCGAGGAGGGCTTCCTGGCCGAGGCGGACGACGCCGACGCCACCGAGGCCCGCGCCCCGGTCGTGGCCATCATGGGCCACGTCGACCACGGCAAGACCTCGCTGCTCGACGCCCTGCGCACCACCGACGTGGCGGCGGGCGAGGCCGGCGGCATCACCCAGCACATCGGCGCCTACCAGGTGCGCCTGGAAGACGGCCAGCGGGTCACCTTCCTGGACACGCCGGGCCACGCCGCCTTCTCGGCGATGCGCGCCCGCGGCGCCAACGTCACCGACATCGTGGTGCTGGTGGTGGCCGCCGACGACGGCGTCATGCCGCAGACCATCGAGGCCATCCAGCACGCCAAGGCGGCCAACGCCCCGATGATCGTGGCGGTCAACAAGATCGACAAGCCGGACGCCAATCCGCAGAAGGTGGTCAACGAGCTGCTTCAGTACGAGGTCATCGCCGAGAGCCTGGGCGGCGACACCCAGATCATCGAGGTGTCGGCCAAGGAGCGGCTGAACCTCAACGGCCTGATCGACGCCATCCTGGTGCAGGCCGAGGTCATGGACCTGCGCGCCAACCCCGACCGCTCGGCCGAGGGCGTGGTCATCGAGGCCAAGCTCGACAAGGGCCGCGGCCCGGTGGCGACCGTGCTGGTCAAGCGCGGCACCCTGAAGCGCGGCGACATCGTCGTGGCCGGATCGGCCTTCGGCCGCGTCCGCGCCCTGCTGAACGAGCGCAACGAGCAGCTGACTGAAGCCGGTCCGTCGGTCCCGGTCGAGATCCTCGGCCTGGACGAGGCTCCGAGCCCCGGCGACATCTTCGCCGTGGTGGAGAACGAGGCCCGCGCCCGCGAACTGACCGACCACCGCGAACGCAAGCGTCGTGAAAAGGCCGTGTCTCCGGTCGCCGCCGTCTCGATGACCGAGATGATGTCCAAGCTGGCCGACAAGAAGCTCAAGGAGCTTCCGCTGGTCCTCAAGGCCGACGTCGGCGGTTCGGCGGAAGCCATCGTCGGCTCGCTCGACAAGATGGCCACCGACGAGGTGCGCGCCCGCATCATCCACTCGGGTGTCGGCGGCATCACCGAGAGCGACGTCATGCTGGCCAAGGGCGCCGGCGCTCCGATCGTCGGCTTCAACGTCCGTGCGTCCAAGCAGGCGCGCGACCTGGCCGAGCGTGAAGGCGTCGAGATCCGCTACTATGCGATCATCTACGACCTGCTTGACGACCTGAAGGGCGTCCTGTCGGGCTTGCTGTCGCCGATCCAGCGCGAAACCTTCCTGGGCAACGCCGAAGTCCTGCAGGTCTTCGACATCACCAAGGTCGGCAAGATCGCGGGCTGCCGCGTCACCGAAGGCGTTGTCCGCCGCGGCGCCAAGGTCCGGATCGTGCGCGACGATGTCGTGGTTCTGGAACTTGGCACCCTGCAGACGCTCAAGCGCTTCAAGGACGATGTGGCCGAGGTCACCAACGGCTACGAGTGCGGCATGCACTTCCAAGGCTTCCAGGACATCAAGGCCGGGGACCTCATCGAGTGCTTCACCGTCGAGGAAGTCGCGCGCACGCTCGACTAGGCCGTCAGGGAGACAGGCGCATGGCCCCAGAATCGCCGCGAGCGGCGGGTCAGGTCGGAATCATGCGTCGCTTCCTGTCCCTCGTCCTTCCCCTGATCGCCCTGTCGATCGCCTCCCTGGCCGCACCCGCGCGCGCCGAGGAGCGGTATTACGCCTATGATCCAGCCAATGATTCCGCGCGGCTGATGACGCGTGGCATCACGCTGCAGGCCGAGCGCGGTCTGTTCGGCGGGACGCGTGTCGAGCGGCTGTTCTCGACGGTCGGGGCCGGTTCGGCCGGGCTGGAGCGCGACGACATTCCCGGCGACTGGCGGGCCGTCCTGCCGGCGGGCGCCGACGAGACTAACGCCTACCGGATCGACCAGGAAGGCAACGGACGCGCCTTAGCCCGCGTGCTTTGTCCCAATGCCGACGCTGTCTGGCTGGTGATGGGACGGGTCCGGCCGGTGCGCGACCTGACGGTCCAGGTCGTAGGACAGACATTGAGTGGCCAGCTGGTCCTGTGCCGCACGCTGGAATACCGCTACCGCGGCGAATGGGCCCGGCCCGGCGACATGGACGCAGCCCTGCCGGGGGCCCCGCCCTCGCCGCGCGGCTAGCCCCCGATCTCCATCGTTCGTACTTTGAAAATCGACGCGGCCCGGCTTGCTGCGTCCTTCTGTCCGGGCAATTGTCGCGGCGGGATCGTGCGCAACAGGCGGCGCGCGTATAGACCGGCCCCATGACCGGCGCGACCGGCCCGAAGTGAGGAAAGCCATGCGAAATCTTGCGGCCTGGATCGGTGCGGCCTGCGTCCTCACCCTCGGCGGCTGCGGACAGCAGGAAGCGACCGGCGACGAGCCCGCCGTCTCGACCGGCGCGGCCGAGGACGAGGTGGCCGCTCCCGAACTTTCCGCGGAAGAGGCCTCGGCCCTGGCCTTCCGCGCCGCCTGGGAGGCCGCGGCCCCCGTGACCGCCTCGGATCCGCGCGCGAGCGACGAGGACGACAACCGCTGGCCGGAGCCAGTCGAGGGCTCGTTCGAGTTCCGCGAAGGCCAAGTGGTTCAGCTGGCCACCAATCAGTACGCCCTGATCTCCAGCGGCTATGTCGAGGGTGGCGGCCATTCCACGGCCGGGGCCCTGGCCATTCACTATCTGCGCCGAGACGGCGACGGCTTCCGCCGCATCGAGATCGACCCGATGTTCATCGCCGGCGGCTCCGGCGGCCAGGCGCCGACCTTCGAGGTCCGCCAGGACCTGACGCCGTCCCCGGCCGTCGTCGTCAGCTCGGGCATGACCAACCAGGGCGAGACCTGCGTGGTCGGCAGTGTGGTTGAACTGACCCCCAGCCATCCGGTGCTGCGCGCGATCGAGATGCCGCTGGCCCACGAGGCCTCGGACGGCGAGGACAACTGGACCGGCGAACTGGCCGCCGGACGCCGGGGCCGCGACTTCGCTATCCAGTACTCCGGCGCCTCGGACGCCCGCACCTCGTGGATCCTGACGGATATCGGCCTGTATCGCGCCGCCAGCGAACCGCGCCTGCCGGGCTGCTGAAACTGGACAGGGCGCGCGGAGGCGACTAGACCGCGCCCCCTTCACGAGCCGCGCGGGTCCGATCCCCGGCGGCGTCACAGACGGAGGGCGCCATGAGCCGCCATCGCCACAACGACAAGGCCCAGACCGGGCCGAGCCAGCGCCAGCTTCGCGCCGGCGAACTGATCCGCCACGCCCTCGTCGAGGTGCTGCGCGAGGAAGAGATCCACGATCCGGCGCTTCAGGGCGTCTCGGTGACCGTCACCGAGGTGCGACTGAGCCCGGACCTGAAGCACGCCACCTGTTTCGTCGAGCCCTTGGGCGCGGGGGTAGGCGGCGATGTCGCGGCCCACGTAGACGAAATCATCAAAGCCCTGAACGCACACGCGAAATTCCTGCGCGGCGTGCTCGGCCGGCATATCGACATGAAGTTCACACCGGACCTGCGTTTCAGGCATGACGAGAGCTTCAACACCGCCAGCCACATGGACCGGCTGTTCAGCGATCCGCGGGTGCGCCGCGACCTGGAGGCGGGAGACGACGAATGAGGCGCGCGCTGCTCGCCGCGCTCGTCACCTTGGCTGTTTCAGGCTGCATTCCGCCGGGCAACGGCGCCTATGAGCCCGCCTACCGCCCCGCGACCTCCAGCGCCGCGCCAGCCCTGAATCCGCTGTTCACGCCCGGGCGATACGCCGGAACCACGACCGATCATGTCCGCATGGAGGTCCTGGACGACGGTGACGTCTGGATCATGGGCTATGCCTGTGGTGACCTAAGGCTCAGGTATCAAAGGGCGGCGACCTATCGGGAGGTGCGTGACGCGGGCCTTCGGTTTCCCGAGCCGCCGGCCTATCTGTTCGAGGTCGTGGGGCATCGCGATCTGGCGGGCCTTGGTGACCCCTGCGCCCAGGGAAGGCGGACCATTGATCACATGCTGATCCAGCCGCTGCTGATCAACACCCCCGCGACGGCCGCGCCGTTCGACAACGCCATGGACATTCGCCATATCCGCGACGGTGAATATCAGGCCGCCGCGCTGTTCGGCGGGATCGTGACCACGCCCGACCGCATCCGGCGGCTCGAGCCGTGAGCCGCCGCAAGCGCGGCCGGCCGGTCCACGGCTGGGTCTGCCTCGACAAGCCGCTGGGCATGGGCTCGACCGAGGCCGTCACCCGCATCCGCCGCCTGTTCGACGCCCAGAAGGCCGGGCACGCCGGAACGCTCGATCCGATGGCGTCCGGCATCCTGCCCATCGCCCTGGGGGAGGCGACCAAGACCGTCCCCTTCATGATGGACGCGCGGAAGATCTATCGTTTCTCGATCGAATGGGGCGCCTCGACCGCGACCCTGGACCGCGAGGGCGAGATCACCGGCCGGTCCGACGTGCGCCCGACCGTGGAGCAGGTGCGCGCCGCCCTCCCCGCCTTCGTCGGCGAGATCGACCAGGTCCCGCCGGCCTATTCCGCCATCAAGGTGGACGGCGAGCGGGCCTATGATCTGGCCCGCGACGGGGTGGCGGTGGAGCTGAAATCGCGGCCCGTCACCATCCACGAGGCTACCGTCACCGACGCGCCCGACGGCGACCATGTCGAGATCACCGTCCTGACCGGCAAGGGTGTCTATATCCGCTCGTTGGCGCGCGATCTGGCGACGATGTTGGGCGCCGAAGGCCACGTCTCGGCGCTGCGGCGGGAGCGGGTCGGGCCCTTCTCGCTGGCAAACGCCGTGGGGCTGGATTTTCTGGAGGATCTGGTGCATAGGAGCGCCGCCTCGGAAGGTCTGCTTCCGGTCACGACCGCTCTGGACGACATCCCGGATCTGGCCGTGACCACCGAAGACGCTTTCCGGCTGAGGCAGGGACGACCCATCGTTCTCCTTCCCCGGCAAGTGGAGTTGCTTCAAGCCCGGCTTTCGCCCGGCTCGAATGTCATTTCCGCGATGCAGGGGGATGAGCCGGTGGCCCTGTGCAGCCTGCAGGCCGGACGGCTTCAGCCGGACCGTGTTTTCAACCTCCAAACCTAAGGAGACCACGATGTCGATCACTGCCGAGCGCAAGAGCGCCGTCATCGCCGACAACGCCCGCACCGAGGGCGACACGGGTGGAGCCGAGGTCCAGATCGCGATCCTGTCGGAACGCATCGCCAACCTGACCGAGCACTTCAAGACCCACAAGAAGGACAACCATTCGCGCCGCGGCCTCCTCAAGATGGTTTCGCAGCGTCGCCGCCTTCTGAACTACCTCAAGAAGTCCGATGAGAGCCGTTACGCGGCGATCATCGCCAAGCTGGGCCTGCGCCGCTAAGGCCAGTCTCTGGAGGGGGCCCCCGAGGCCCCCTTCGTACATCCGGAGGGCCGCCTGGTCCTCGATAGACTCCGCCCGGCCGCCATGGGGCTGCCGGGTTTATGGACCGAAGGACTGAAATCCCGCCCGTCCGCGCCCGCAGGGAATCCGCCCGCGGGGACACGAAAGACCAAAAAGATGTTTGATATCAAGCGCAAGACCATTGAATGGGCTGGCCGCACCCTGACGCTCGAGACCGGCCGTATCGCCCGTCAGGCCGACGGCGCGGTGCTGGCCACCTACGGCGACACCGTCGTGCTCGCCACCGCCGTCTTCGCCAAGACGCCGAAGCCGGGCGTCGACTTCTTCCCGCTGACCGTCAACTACCAGGAAAAGACCTTCGCCGCCGGCAAGATCCCGGGTGGCTACTTCAAGCGTGAAGGCCGCCCGACCGAGAAGGAAACCCTGGTCAGCCGCCTGATCGACCGTCCGATCCGCCCGCTGTTCGTCAAGGGCTTCAAGCACGAGACCCAGGTGGTCGTGACCGTGCTGCAGCATGACCTCGAGAACGATCCGGACGTCGTCGGCATGGTCGCCGCCTCGGCCGCCCTGACCCTGTCGGGCGTTCCGTTCATGGGCCCGATCGGCGCCGCTCGCGTCGGCTATATCGACGGCGAGTTCGTGCTGAACCCGACCCTGGAGCAAGGCGCCGAGTCCAAGCTGGACCTGGTCGTCGCCGGCACCCAGGACGCCCTGATGATGGTCGAGTCCGAAGCCAAGGAACTGGCCGACGACGTCATGCTCGACGCGCTGGTCTTCGCCCACAAGTCGATGCAGCCGGTGATCGACGCGATCATCGAACTGGCCGAACACTCCGCCAAGGACCCGTTCGAGTTCGAAGCCGCCGACGTCTCGGACATCGTCACCTCGATCAAGGACCTGGTCGGCGAGGACATCAAGGCCGCCTACGCCCACACTGGCAAGTACGAGCGCCACACCGCCGTCGGCGCCGCCAAGAAGAAGGCCGCCGAGGCCCTGGTCGCCTCGGAAGCCAATCCGGACGGCGTGGACGCCACCAAGTTCGGTACGGCCTTCAAGGAGTGCGAAGCCGAAGTCCTGCGTCGCGACATCATCGAGAACAGCCACCGCGTCGACGGCCGCCCGCTCGACAAGGTCCGCCCGATCGTCTCGGAAGTCGGCATCCTGCCGCGTACCCACGGCTCCGCCCTGTTCACCCGGGGTGAAACCCAGGCCCTGGTCGTCGCCACGCTTGGCACGGGCGAGGATGAACAGTGGATCGACGCCCTGCAGGGGACCTACAAGGAATCCTTCCTGCTGCACTACAACTTCCCCCCCTATTCGGTGGGTGAAGCCGGCCGCATGGGCTCGCCCGGCCGCCGCGAAATCGGTCACGGCAAGCTCGCCTGGCGCGCCATCCGTCCGATGCTGCCGACCAAGGAAGACTTCCCCTACACCATCCGTCTGGTCTCCGAGATCACCGAGTCCAACGGCTCGTCCTCTATGGCCACGGTCTGTGGTTCGTCGCTGGCCCTGATGGACGCCGGCGTGCCTCTGGCTCGTCCGGTCTCGGGCATCGCCATGGGCCTGATCCTGGAGCCGTCGGGCGAATACGCTATCCTGTCGGACATCCTGGGTGACGAAGACCACCTTGGCGATATGGACTTCAAGGTCGCCGGCACCCGCGAGGGCATCACCTCGCTGCAGATGGACATCAAGGTCCCCGGCATCACCGAGGAAATCATGCGCAAGGCGATCGCCCAGGCTTCGGCCGGCCGCCTGCACATCCTGGACGAGATGGACAAGGCCATCGACGGCGCGCGCACCGAGCTCGGTGAGTACGCTCCGAAGATCGAGACCATCCAGATCGCCACCGACAAGATCCGCGAAGTGATCGGTTCGGGCGGCAAGGTGATCCGCGAGATCGTCGAGAAGACCGGCGCCAAGATCGATATCGGCGACACCGGCTTGATCAAGATCGCGGCCTCGGAGCAGTCCAAGATCGACGCGGCCCGCGACTGGATCAAATCCATTGCCTCGGAGCCGGAAGTCGGCGCGATCTATACGGGTAAGGTCGTGAAGGTCGTCGACTTCGGCGCCTTCGTGAACTTCTTCGGCGCCAAGGACGGCCTGGTCCATATCAGCCAGCTGGCCCAGCAGAAGGTCGCCAAGACCTCGGATGTGGTCAACGAAGGCGATGTCGTGAAGGTGAAGTTCATGGGCTTCGACGACCGCGGCAAGACCAAGCTGTCGATGAAGGTCGTCGACCAGGAGACCGGTGAGGACCTTACCGAGAAGCTGGCCGCGGCCCGCGAGAAGTCGTCCGCCGAGTGATATCGGACAGATGAACGTCGAGACCATCGTCGTCTCAAGGAAGGGGGCCCTTGCGG
>JAEYWU010000022.1 GCA_023428785.1 Pseudomonadota bacterium | reverse complement strand
GCCGCCGCCTCCGCCGCCTCCGCCGCAATGGCAGGCGCGTGAGTTCACGGTGCTGTTCGACTGGGATCGCTACGACCTGACCCCGCAAGCGGCTGAAATCGTCCGCCAGGCCGCGGCTCACGCCCGTGCCGGCAACTTCACCCGCGTCCACGTCGTGGGCCACGCCGACACCTCCGGTTCGGCCGCCTACAACGTCCGTCTGTCGCAGCGTCGCGCCGCGACCGTTCGTGACGCCCTGATCGCCCAAGGCGTGACCGGCGGTACGATCACGACGGAAGGCCGTGGTGAAACCGACCTGGCTCGTCCGACCGCCGACGGCGTTCGCGAGCCGCTCAACCGCCGCGCCACGATCGACATCGGCCGTTAATCGGTCCGTCGATCAGGCAAGGCCTAGAGCCCAAGCCTAAAGCGAACCCCCGGAGAGCGATCTCCGGGGGTTTTGCTTTGCCCGCGAGGCAACCTGAGCCGTTCCCAGGCATTTCCTAGGTCTCGTCATCAGGAGGCATACGAAATGGGACTGGGAATTATCGGCTGGATCGTGGTCGGAATCATCGCGGGGTTCCTCGCCGAGAAGATCATGAAGCGGGACCACGGCCTGCTCACCAATCTGATCGTGGGCGTGATCGGCGCCCTAATCGGCGGCTTTATCGCCACCAACTTCCTCGGCATCTCGGCCGATGGCAGCTGGATCATCGCGACGATCATCGCACTGGGGGGCGCGATTCTGCTGCTGTTCGTGCTGGGCCTTTTCCGCCGCCGCTAGGCGCCGGCCAAACCCTGACATTGCAAGGCGCGGTCTGTTCTGGTACAGGCCGCGCCTTCGCTCATTCGGGCGACGAAATCCGTGGGAGGGGCTGCCCGCACCACGGCCACATAGGCGGCTTTGAGTAGCCGCCGCATTTGGAGACAGCCAATGGCCAAGAAGATCTTGGGCTATATCAAACTGCAGGTGCCCGCCGGCTCCGCGACCCCGTCCCCGCCGATCGGCCCGGCCCTGGGTCAGCGCGGCGTGAACATCATGGGCTTCTGCAAGGAGTTCAACGCGCGCACCGAGAAGGAAGTGAAGGGCACGCCCCTGCCGACGGTCATCACCGTCTACCAGGACAAGAGCTTCACCTTCGTCACGAAGACGCCGCCGGCGACCCACTACCTGAAGGAAGCCACCAAGCTGAAGTCGGGCGCCGCCAAGACCGGTCGCGAGACCGTCGGCAAGATCACCCGCGCCCAGCTGCGCGAGATCGCCGAGAAGAAGATGAAGGATCTCAACGCCAACGATATCGAGGCCGCAGCCAAGATCATCGAAGGCTCCGCTCGGGCCATGGGCCTGAAGGTGGAGGGCTAAGACCATGGCAAAGCAACCCAAGCGCATCCAGGCCTGGACCGGCGACCGTGAAGCCCTCCTGCCCCTGACCGAAGCCGTCGCCATGGTGAAGGAAAACGCCAAGGCCAAGTTCGACGAGTCGATCGAGATCGCCGTGAACCTCGGCGTGGACCCGCGTCACGCCGACCAGCAGGTCCGTGGCGTGGTCAACCTGCCGTCGGGCACGGGCCGTGACGTCCGCGTCGCCGTCTTCGCCAAGGACGCCAAGGCGGCCGAAGCCACCGCGGCGGGCGCCGAACACGTCGGCGCCGAAGACCTGTTCGAGAAGATCAACGGTGGCTTCACCGACTTCGACCGCGTCATCGCGACCCCGGACATGATGGGCCTCGTCGGCCGCCTCGGTAAGGTGCTGGGCCCGCGCGGCCTGATGCCGAACCCGAAGGTCGGGACCGTGACCCCGAACGTCGGCCAGGCGGTCAAGGACGCCAAGGGCGGCGCCGTGGAGTTCCGTGTCGAGAAGACCGGCATCATCCACGCCGGCATCGGCAAGGCCTCCTTCACCCAGGACGCCATCGAAGCCAACGTGAAGGCGATGGTCGACGCCCTGGTCAAGGCCAAGCCGTCGGGCGCCAAGGGCTCGTACGTGAAGCGCATCTCGCTCTCGTCGACGATGGGCCCGGGCGTGAAGGTCGAGCTGAGCTCGGTCGGCGTCTGATCCACGTCACAATCTGATTGAAGGCGGCCCCGGAGAGCGATCTCCGGGGCCGTTTTCGTTTGCGGCGCGCAACGCGGACGTCAGAATGGCGGCGGTCAGGGGCAAGGGATAGCCACCATGAAGACGGTCGCCGTGGTTGTCGGTAGCGTGCGCAAGGGATCGATCAACCAGGCGCTGGCGCGCGCCCTGGAGAAACTGGCCGAGGGCCGGCTGGCCTTTGACTTCCTGCCGACGGGCGAGCTGCCCCTCTACAACGGCGATCTGGAAGCCGAGCCGCCTGCGGTGCTGTGGGATTTCAAGGCGCGGGTCGAGGCGGCGGACGGGGTGCTGTTCGTCACGCCCGAGCACAACCGGTCGGTCAGCGCCATGACCAAGAACGCCATCGACTGGGCCTCGCGGCCAGCCGGATCGAACTCCTGGGCCGGCAAGAAGGCAGCGGTCTGCGGGGCGTCGCCGGGCGCGCGGGGCGCAGACCTGGCCCAGATGCATCTGCGCCAGATCGTGGTGCCGCTGGATATCCGGATGATGTCCCAGCCGGAGGCCTATACGCGCGTGCTGGAGGGGACGATCAGCCCCGAGCATCAGTTCACCGACGAACGGGACCAGCAGCGGTTCGAGCGGTTCATTGACGCCCTTGAGGCCTGGCTGGCCTGACGGCCAAATCTGCTTGCGGCGGGCAGGGCGCCGTGCATCTTGGCCCCAGTGTCCGGGAGGGATTCATGCGTCGCGCCGCCTTTGCCTTCATCAGCCTCTGCCTGCTGGCGGCTCCCTTGCCCGCCATGGCGCAGGACGTGGACAGGGAGGCGCGCATGGCGATGGCCGAGCGGGCTTTCCAGGCCATGCAGGCCGAGCAGATGGCTACCCAGATGACCGCCTTGATGCAGGGTCTTCCCCAACCCGAACTCGAAGGCATGTCCGGCTCGGCCCGCCTGGCCTTCGACGAGGTGATGGCGGAAGTCATGCAGACCACGATGGCGCGCATGTTCGACGGCATGACGGAGGTCTATGCGGACATCTACACCTATGAGGAACTGGCCGCCCTCGTCGCGTTCTACGAGAGCCCGGTCGGTCAATCGATCATGGAGAAGGCGCCGCTGGCGACGCCCTACATCATTGAACTGATGAACGAGATCATGCCCGACATGATGCGGCAGATGGTCGACGGCATGTGCGACCGGATGGAGTGCACCCCAGAGGAACGCCGGCTCATCCAGAGGGAGGCGTTCGCCCAGCTCGGCATGGTCGAGTCGTGAGTATGTTTCAGCTCCAGAGCATCCTCGGACTGGTTCTGATCGTTTCGGTCTGCTGGCTGATCTCGGAGGACAAGACCCGCTTTCCCTGGCGTCTGACGCTGGGGGCCGTGGCGGTGCAGGCGGCTCTGGTGCTGGTGGTGTTCGCCATGCCGGGGTCGCGCGATGTGCTGGGCGCGGTGACGGGCGCGGTCGACGGGCTGGACGCCGCCACCCAGGAGGGCACGCGCTTCATCTTCGGCTATCTGGTGGGCACCGGACCGCAACCCTACGAGACGACCGGCGAGAACATTTTCGTGTTTGCGTTCAGGGTCTTGCCCCTAATTCTGGTGATCTCGGCTTTGTCTGCGTTGCTGTGGCACTGGAAGATTCTGAAATGGGTCATCCGCGGCTTCGGCTTTCTGTTCCAGCGCACCATGGGACTGGGCGGGGCGTCCGCGCTCGCCGTGGCGGCCAACATCTTCCTCGGCATGATCGAGAGCCCGATCGTGATCCGCGCCTATCTGGACAAGCTGACCCGGTCGGAGCTGTTCCTACTGATGGTGGTCGGCCTGGCGACGGTCGCCGGCTCGACGATGGTGGCCTATGCGACGATCCTGGGCGGGGTGCTGCCCAATGCGGCGGGCCATGTGCTGATCGCCTCGATCATTTCCGCGCCGGCAGGGGTCGCCCTGTCGCGCATCCTGATCCCCGAGAAGGAAGGGCAGGGCGGGGTCAACGCCGACTATGAGGCCGGCCTGAAATACGACTCGGCCATCGACGCCATCGTGATGGGAACGGCCGACGGCCTGATGGTCGTGCTCAACATCTCGGCGGTGCTGATCGTGTTCGTGGCGCTGGTGGCGCTGGTGAACCTGATGATCGGCGGCATCGTCATCGCGGGCGATCCGCTGACGCTGGAGCGGATGCTGGGCTGGGTGTTCATGCCGGTGGCCTGGCTGATCGGCGTGCCGTGGGAAGAGGCGGGCAAGGCCGGCTGGCTGCTGGGCGTGAAGCTGACCCTCACGGAGTTCGTGGCCTATATCGAGCTGGGCAATGTGCCGGTCG
>JAEYWU010000010.1 GCA_023428785.1 Pseudomonadota bacterium | reverse complement strand
CTCGTTGGCGACGTCCTCGGCTGCGGTCGTCGATGCGTCGAGGTCCGCCTCGGTCTCCGGCTCCCGCTGGCAGGCGGCCAGGGCCAGCAGCGATGCGGCGGCGATCAGGGTGCGTTTCATGGGGCGGTCCTCGCTCGGCAGGTCAAAGGGATAGCGTCCGCGCTGTGTCCACGGTTCCGCTTGCGGGATTTCGCCAATCCGCATCCAGCGCGGTTGCAAATCCGGCGCGTACTCCCAGATGAGCCTCCTCGCATTCCGATGGAGCCTCCCTGATGGCCGACCTCAGCGCCTTTCCGATCACGACCAAATGGCCGCCGAAACACCCCGACCGGCTCCAGCTCTATTCGCTGAACACGCCCAACGGCGTGAAGGCCTCCATCATGCTCGAGGAAACGGGCCTGCCCTATGAGGCCCACCTGATCGACATCACGGCCAACGAGACCTGGGGGCCGGAATATCTGTCGCTCAATCCTAACGGAAAGATCCCCGCCATCCTCGATCCGGACGGTCCGGGTGGCGCACCCCTGGCCCTGTTCGAAAGCGGCGCCATCCTGATCTATCTGGCTGACAAGACCGGGCAATTCCTGTCGAAGGACCCGGCCGAGCGCTATGAGACCATTCAGTGGGTCATGTTCCAGATGGCGGCCATCGGTCCGATGTTCGGCCAGCTCGGCTTCTTCCACCGGTTCGCAGGCAAGGACTACGAGGACAAACGGCCGCGCGACCGCTACGTCGCCGAAAGCCGCCGTCTGCTGGGCGTACTGAACGATCGCCTCAAGGACCGCGACTGGATCATGGGCGACTATTCCATCGCCGACATCGCGACCCTGGGCTGGGTGCGCAATCTGATCGGCTTCTATGGCGCGGGCGAGATCGTCGGCTACGCCGACTTCCCCCATGTCGACGCCTGGCTCCAGCGGGGTCTCGCCCGGCCGGCGGTCCAGCGCGGGCTCGACATCCCGTCGAAGGGCTGAGGCCTAGAGGTCCTCGACCGGGGCCTCCGGCACGTATTTCTTGATCGACTCGATCGCGCGCTTGGCGCCCGAGCGATCCGAATAGCCTTCGGTCGAGAAGATGATCTCGCTGTTGTACTTGAACCGGACCCGGAACTCGCCGGCCTTGTCCTCATAGACTTCGAACTTGTGCGCCATCGATGACCTCCCTTGGTTGGCTGTCGTCAGCCTCGCGCATCGGCTTGCGATGGGTCAATGTCCAGGCTGTCCGCAACCGGACACAAGATAGTGAAACCCGGAGCCCCTGCTCCGCATTCTGTCCACGCCTGAGACAAGGGAGTGGACGCATGAGCATTCTGTCGAACATCTGGGACAAGATCACCGGCCGCAAGCGCCGGCAGGAAGAGCGAGAGCGCGCGCCCGCTCCCACCGCGCCGGCGCCGAGCCCCGCCGGTAAGACCACCGTCACCGCCGAGCGTGTGGACGTCGAGGCCATCCTCGAAGACCTGGCCCGCGAGAAGGGCGGCGGCGGCAACTGGCGTACGTCGATCGTGGACCTGCTAAAGTTGCTGGACATGGACTCCAGCCTCGACACTCGCAAGGAGCTGGCCGAGGAACTGAATGTCCATGCCGGGGCGCACGGTTCGGCCGAGCAGAACGTTGCCCTGTCTAAGGCGGTCTGGAAGGCGCTGGAAGACAACGGCGGCGTCGTGCCCGCCTCACTGAAGGACTAGGACGTCAGCCTGTATTCCTCAGGCCCGCCGCCACGCCGTTGATGGTCAGGAGGACCGCCTCACGGACCTCTGGATCGTCGTCGCCGGACCGCCTGCGGCGGATCAGCTCGACCTGCACATGGTTGAGCGGTTCGACATAGGGCATGCGCAAGGCGATCAGCTTTTCCAGCTCAGGCTGGCCGGCCAGCAGCCGGTCATGCCCGGTGATCCCCAGTACGGCCTGATAGGTCCGGTCCCACTCGGCGCGGATCTCGTCGAACACGTGAGTCGCCAGCGCCCGGTCCGCGACCAGCCCGGCGTAGCGTGAGGCCAGGCCTAGGTCAGCCTTGGCCATGACCATCTCCATGTTCTGGACCAGAGTCCGGAAGAAGGGCCAGTCACGCGCCAGCTCGGCCAGCCGGCCGATGTCGTGCCCCTGGACCGCCGAGCCGAAGCCGAACCAGCCCGGCAGCATGACCCGCGATTGGGACCAGCTGAATACCCAGGGGATGGCCCGAAGGTCCTCGATCCGGCCCGTCGCCGATCGAGACGCCGGCCGCGAGCCGATCTTCAGCTCCGAGATCTCGGCGATGGGCGTGGCCGCATGGAAATAGTCGGCAAAGCCCGGCGTCTCATAGACCAGCGCCCGATAGGCCGAGCGTGACGCCTCCGACAAGGTCTGCATCAGGCTCTGCCGATCCTCGAAGGAATCCGGGTCGGGCCGCTCGTCCAGCGAGGCCAGCACCACCCCGCAGGTCAGGGCGTCCAGGTTCATGCGCGCCACGGCTGGGTCGCCGTATTTGTTGGCCACGACCTCGCCCTGTTCGGTGATGCGGATGCGACCGCTGACCGTGCCGCGCGGCTGGGCCAACACGCCGGCGAAAGCCGAGCCCCCGCCCCGGCCGACCGCCCCGCCCCGACCGTGGAACAGTTGCAGCCGCACGCCCGCCGTCTCCGTCACGGCCCGCAGCGCCCGCGACGCCTGATGCAGCGACCAGCCCGACGTCAGATAGGAGCCGTCCTTGTTGGAGTCCGAATAGCCGATCATCACTTCCTGGACGCCGCGCGCCCGCGCGACCGCCAGGGACGACGGCTGGGCCAGCAGGGCCGTCAGGGTCTCGGGCGCGGCGTGCAGGTCGCCGATGGTCTCGAACAGCGGCGCCGCCTGGATCGGACAGGCCTCGGGCCGCGCCGGATCATAGAGCCCCGCCTCCTTCAGCAGCAGGTAGACCTCCATCAGGTCCGAGGCCGATTCCGTCTTGGAGACGATGTGGGTCCGGATCGCCGCCGGCCCAAACCTTCCCAGCGCCTCCGCCGCCGCCAGCAGAATCTCGCGCTCCTTGAGCGTCTCCTCGGCATAATCCGCGAACGGCGAGAACAGCGGCCGGGGCGAGGCCAGCTCGCCCGCCAGCACCGCCACCCGCCCGGCCTCGTCCAGCGCCAGATAGTCGGCATGGACGCCCGCGCCCTTCAGCAGGTCGGCGGTGACCCGCTCGTGGACGTCGGCGTTCTGACGCAGGTCCAGCGTCGCCAGATGGAAGCCGAAGGTCCTGACCGCGATGATCAGGCGCGACAACCGGTCGTCCTCGAACACCACCCCTTGCGCCGCGACCAGACTGTCGTGAAGCACCTGCAGGTCCGCCTCGAAGGCGTCGGGCCCCTCATAGGGCCGGGCCTCGAACGCGGGGGGAAGCGGCGGCGCCTGTTCCGCCAGTTCCGCATGGGTCGCGGCCAGCCGCGCATAGACCTGGGTCAGGGCCCTTCGATAGGGCTCGTCCGCCCGGTGGGGCGAACGGTCGCCGGAGCCGCGCGCCAGGGCCTCGAGCTCCGGCGTCAGGGCCACCCGCTCGCCCGACAGGCTCAGTTCGCCGCCCAGGGCATGGACCTCGGCCAGATAGAAGCCCAGCACCGCCCTCGCCTGCGACCGGAACGCGGCCCTGAGCGTCGACGCGTCCACGTTCGGATTGCCGTCCCGGTCCCCACCGACCCAGGCGCCCAGCCTCAGGAACGGCCCCAGCTCCGGCGCATCCAGCAGCCGGCGCCAATCCGCCAGCATCTCGGGCACCACCTGCAGGAAGACCCGGCCCATGAAGGACACCACCGTGTCGATCTCGTCCTGCACGATCAGCCGCTGGGCCCGCACCATCCGCGTCGACCACAGGATCACCACCTGCCGCATCAGGGCCAGCTTGGCCCGCTCGCGGCCTGCGCCGGCCGGCGTCCGGTCCAGCGCCTCCAGCAGGTCGCCGATGGCGGTGGTCCGGTCGATGACGCTCTTGCGCCGCACTTCCGACGGATGGGCGGTCAGAACCGGCGCGATCAGGGCGTTGGAAAGCAGCGCGCGCACCACCTCTGGGCCGACGCCGACATCGGCCAGCCGCTCCAGCGCGCCCTCCGGCGTATCGGCCCGGCGACCGGCCGCCGTCTGGGCGTAGGCCCGCGTCTGGCCCGCCCGGTCCTCGGCGATATTGGCCAGCAGGGAGAACAGGGCGAAGCCGTGCGCCAGCCCGGCCGCCTCTTCCGGCGTCAGGTCGGCCAGCAGCGCCTCGAGCGCCCCGCCGTCCTCGCCGCCGGTCCGGCGCCGCGCCACGGACGCCCGCCGAACGGCCTCGATCCGCTCATAGAGGTCACCGCCCGACTGATCGCGGATCACATCGCCCAGCAGCCCGCCCAGCAGCCGGATGTCGTCGCGCAGGGGGTCGTCGGGTGTCTGGGTCACGGGCGGTCCGGTGTCTCGGGGGGAGGAGGCGTCAGACCCTATCACCCATGCGGGCGCGGTCCACCCGCCCTGCACAGGTGGCCGTTCACGCTTCGCGAACGGCGCCGGGTGGTCGTTCGCGAAGCCGGGCCGGTCATTTCCGAAGCGCGCGATGACGCTGGGCCGGCCTGATGGTCTGTGGGGTCATCCCCATCCGGAGCCCCCCGATGTCCGCCAGCCGCCCCGCCGCCTCCACCGTCCTGACCTGGCTCGTCCTGGCCGGGATCGCCGCCTGGTTCCTCTCGGCCTACGGTCCGGCGATGCTGGGTATGGACTGGGCGCTCCACGCCCCGGACCTGTCGCTCCTGGCCGCCCAGCCCTTCGCCATCCAGCTCCATATCGCGACCGCCGTCATGGCGCTGGGGATCGGTGCGGTCCTGCTGATCGGCGTGAAGGGCACGACGCTCCACCGCACCCTGGGCTGGCTATGGGTGATCGCCATGGCGACGACGGCCGTCTCCAGCCTGTTCATCCGCCAGATCAATCACGGCGACTTTTCCTTCATCCACCTGCTCAGCGGCTGGACGATCGTGGGCCTGCCCATGGCGGTCTATGCAGCGCGCCGCCGCCGCGTGCACATCCACCGCCGCGCCATGACCGGCATGTTCGTCGGCGGCCTCATCGTGGCGGGCCTGCTGACCTTCCTGCCCGGCCGGCTGATGTGGCAGGTGTTCTTCGGCTAGGCGGTGGCAAGAATGCCTTGGATACGCCGACGCAACAACCACGCACCTAGCGGAGCTAAATACAGAAGGATGCAGGTGGAAATGGTTGTGCCGGCATCGTCACGACCCTCAGCACGCGTCATGGCGCGAGCCGTCGTCCAGATCGCTGCGAACATGAGACCAAAGAAAGCGAGGGCGGCCGCGCTGTTGTTCATGGACCAGCCGGCAAGATGCGAAATCAGTCCCACGAACGACGGCCCGGCATAGAGCAATGCGTCGCCCGAAGAACCCAGTAGGCTGCGTTCCTTGCGGCTAATCCAATTGATCGACCACCACCAGCCGCACATCAGGGCGGATAGAACGACCACATAAGCACCCGGCAGCCAGGCTGGAACGTCGTGTCCTGCGTAGCCGATTGCAACGGGGGCCATACCCACGAAAACAAAGCCTAGCGCGTATAACCCCGGGTGCAGACTCGCTATGTGCCGGGCGACCCTGCCGATCATGCTGGGACGCTACTCCTCGTCCGCCGCCATGCCCATCATGTGGAAGCCGGCGTCCACATGGATCACCTCGCCGGTCGTCGAGAAGCCGAGGTCCGAGCACAGCCACAGGGCCGCGCCCGCGACGCCTTCCATCGACGTGTCTTCCTTCATCGCGCTCATCGCCCGGCCCTGGGCGATCATGCCGCGCCCGCCGGAAATCCCGGCCAGCGACAGGGTCCGCATAGCGCCCGCCGAGATCGCGTTCACCCGGATGCCCTTGGGTCCGAGGTCGCGCGCGATGTAGCGGGTCGCGGCTTCCAGCCCGGCCTTGGCCACGCCCATGGTGTTGTAGTTCGGGATCGCCCGCTCGGAGCCCAGATAGGTCATGGTGATCATCGAGCCGCCATTGGGCATGATCTTCGCCGCCCGCTTGGCCACGTCCACGAAACTGAACACCGAGATGTTCATGGCCAGCAGGAAGCTGTCGCGCGTGGTGTTGTCCACGAACGAGCCCTGCAGCTCGTTCTTGTTGGCGAAGGCCACCGAATGGACCACGAAGTCGAGCGTGCCGAAGGTCTTCTCCAGCTCCTCGAAACAGGCGTCCATCGAGGCGTCGTCGGTCACGTCGGCCTGGACGATCAGCTTGGCCCCCACGCTCTCGGCCAGAGGGCGCACGCGGCGCTCCAGCCCCTCGCCGAGATAGGTGAAGGCCAGTTCGGCGCCTTGGGCCGCCAGCTGCTGGGCGATGCCCCAGGCGATGGAGTTGGCGTTCGCCACCCCCATGATCAGGCCCTTCTTGCCCTTCATCAGCTCGCCCGAAGGCATGTTCCAGGCGGATTCACCGGCCATGTGCGCGTCTCCCTTGAGTCGGGCGCCTTTCTGAACGCACCCGCCTTTCGGGGCAAGATCAGCTGTCGGCGCGTGTCGCTTCCGGCGGGATGTCCTGCTCGTCGCCGCGCGACCGCCACCGCGCCAACCGCGCCAGCAGCGGCGTCGCCGTCAGGCCATGGATCAGGATCGAGGCCAGGATCACGAACCCCACGATGGCCCACAGCCGCTCGCTGTCACCGAAGCTCCCGTGGTTGATGCCGTAGGCCACATAATAGACCGACCCCACGCCCCGGATGCCCAGGAAGGCCAGCAACACCTTCTCGCGCCACGGCTGGGGCGCTCCGATCATCGAGATCAGCCCCGCCACCGGCCGCACCACCAGCAGGATCGCCAGCCCGATCAGGGCGTCGACCCAGGTCAGGCTGTCCATCAGCCCATTGGCCAGGGCCCCGCCGAACAGCACCAGCAGCAGCATGATCAACAGCCGCTCGATCTGGTCGGACAGGTCGTGCATCTCCTCGTGGAAGTCGTGCTCGCGCTCCCAGTTGCGGATCGTCACCGCCGCCACGAACACCGCCAGGAAGCCGTATCCGTGGGCCAGTTCGGTCGCCGCATAGGCCACGAAGGTCGCCGCCAGCGCGACCAGCCCGTCGCCCAGGCGCGACAGGCTCCGGGTTTCGCTTCGAAACAGCAGAAGGCCGAACCCGGCCCCGACGGCCCAGCCAACCCCGAGGCCGGCCACGACCTTCCAGACCACATCGACCAACGCCCAGTCCCTGAGCGCCTCGCCGGCGGCCAGTCCGCCCAGCGACGCCAGGATGGCCAGATGCACGAAGGGAAAGGCCAGGGCGTCGTTGAGGCCGGCTTCTGATGTCAGACCGAACCGCACCTCATCCTCGTCGCCGGACCGCGGCGGCCCGACCTGGACATCGGCGGCCAGGACCGGGTCCGTCGGCGCCATGGACGCCCCCAGCAGCAGCGCCATCGGCAGGGCGAAGCCGAGGCCCCAGACGCCCAGAACGGCGACCGCCGCGATGGTCAGCGGCATGGCGATAGCCAGGAGCCGCCAGGTGACCGACCAGCCCCTCCATCCGGGCGGGCGGTCCAGCTTCAGCCCGCAGCCCATCAGACTGATGATCACCACCAGCTCGGTCAGCCGCTCGGTCGCCGTGTCCCAGGTGCGGGGGTCGGGATTGAACGCCAGGGCTCCGGTAGAGAAAACCACCACACCGATCGCCACGCACAGGATCGCCAGGGTCAGCGGAAAACGCTTCAGCCCCACCGGCGCCCATGACACCAGCAGGATCACCAGGCCGAGGCCCAGCAGGAACAGAATGTGGGGATCGAGAGTCAGGAGCAGGTCCTCAATGGCAGCGGACTATAGCGCATACGGCGACGCTCGGTTCATCCGATGAGCGGGCGAAGGAAAGGGCCGAGGATTCCTTTTGACTGTTACATCATAACAGTCTAGATCGCCCCCACCATGGGTCCATCCCTCGATCTTTCCGGCGATCTGACGCAGGCCTCGCTGCTCTCTCTGGTGGGCGCAGGGTTCCTCGCATCGCTGCTGCACGCCGTCCTGCCGACGCACTGGCTGCCCTTCGTGGCGGTCGGCCGCGCCCAGGGCTGGAGCCGGGCCATCACCCTGACCGTCGTGGTCCTGGCCGGCCTCGCCCACATCGCCTCGACCGCCATCGTCGGCTCCATCCTGACCCTGGCGGGCGGCCTGGCGCCCTGGGTCACCCACGCCATGCCCTTCCTCGCGGCCGCGGTCCTTCTGGCCTTCGGCGTCTGGTATCTCGGCCGCGCCTGGTTCCGGGCGCCCGCCCTGGCCGGGGTCGGCGCCCAGGCGGTCGAGCGCCCCCGCGTTTCCGACGCCGCCGCCATCTGGGGCCTGGTCGGCTTCCTCGCCGCCTCGCCGGGTGAAGCGCTCCTGCCCGTCTATGTCGGCGCCGGCGTCCACGGCTGGGGCGTGGTGGCCCTGCTCACCCTCGCCTTCGCCGCCGGCACGGTCCTGGGCATGGTCGTCTTCACCTCCCTCGCCCTCGTCGGCGTCGAGCGCTTCCGGCTCCAGCGTCTGGCCCGGTTCGAGGGCGTAGCCCTGGGCGTCGTCCTGATCGTCCTGGCGGCCTTCGTCCTGTTCCTTCACGGCCACTGACCGTGCTAGGTTATACATTTACAATCAAAGACTTGATTGACGACGAGCGGGCGCAGGCCTAGGCAGGGTCATGGGGCACGATCACGCTCACGGCGGCCACGACCACTCGGCGCACGACCATGGCGCCCACGAGCATCATGGTCATGGTCACGACCACGGCCACCATCACCATCACGCGCCGCCGGACGACTGGCGCTACGCCGTCGGCCTGATCGCCAACCTCGCCTTCGTCGTCATCGAGTTCGGCTATGGCATCGCCTCGCGCTCGACCGCCCTGGTCGCCGACGCCGGTCACAATCTCTCGGACGTGCTCGGTCTCGGCCTCGCCGGCGGCGCCGCCTGGCTGGCCCGGCGTGCGGCGACCCGCCGGCGCACCTATGGCTATCGCAAGGCCACCGTCCTGGCCGCGCTCGGCAACGCCATCCTGCTGGTCTTCGCCTGCGGCGCCATCGCCATCGAGGCAGGGCGCCGCCTTCTGGAACCGTCAGAGGTCGCCTCGACCACCGTCATGGTCGTCGCCGGGATCGGCTTCCTGATCAATCTGGGGACCGCGCTGCTGTTCCTGTCCAGCCGCAAGCACGACCTCAACGCGCGCGGCGCCTGGCTGCACATGATCGCCGACGCCGCCGTCTCGCTCGGCGTGGTCGTGGCCGGGGGCCTGATCCTCTTCACCGGCTGGAGCTGGATCGACCCGCTGGTCGGCCTCGTCATCGTCGCGGTGATCCTGTGGGGAACCTGGGGCCTGCTGACCGAGTCGCTCGACATAGCGCTGGATTCCGCCCCGGCCGGGCTCGACATCGACGCCGTCCAGGCCGCCCTGTCCGGACTGCCGGGCGTGATCGAGGCCCACCATCTGCACGTCTGGAGCCTGTCGACGACCGAACGCGCCCTGACTGTCCATCTGGTCCGGTCCGACCCGGCGCCTGCGGGCTTCTACGCCGACGCCCAGGCCATGCTGAAGGACCGCTTCAACGTCGGCCACGCCACCCTTCAGGTCGAGACCACGGGCGGACAGGCCTGCGCCGACTGCTGACTGTCTTCGCTGTCGCCTTCGTCGCTGAAGTCACAGCTGGAGCCGTCGTCGAATTCCTCGCGAAGTATCTTACCAAGGTCCGGCGCCCGCGACGGCTCGATCTCGATGCTGTGGAGAGCCTCTTCTGGCCCCTAGCCTCTAGCCCCTGGTCCCGCCTAGTGCTGGCTCTCGGGCAGGCGGACAACGAGGCCGTCCAGCGCATCCGTCACCCGGATCTGGCACGACAGGCGGCTGTTCTCTTGGACGCCCTCGGCGAAGTCGAGCATCGACTCCTCCATGGCCGACTGCGACCCGGTCGCCTCGCGCCAGGCCTCATCGACATAGACGTGGCACGTCGCACACGCGCAGGCGCCGCCGCAGTCCGCGTCGATGCCCGGCACATTGTTGCGGATCGCGCCTTCCATCACCGACAGGCCCGGCTTGACCTCCACGGCGTGCTCGGTCCCGTCATGTTCGATGTAGGTGATCTTGGCCATGTCTGGCGCTTAGCCGCCCCCGGATGGACGGGCAAGACCCTGCTCCCAAGGCCAAGCCTGTAGCGAAGACGTGATGCGCGTCTCGTCGCACCCGCCGAACGATCCCCCGCCCTGACCGGTTGTCCATGCACAGGTCCGGCGCATCCGGCCCGGGCCGCAAACGACGGAGAGGAGATCAACCATGGTTGACCGCTACGGCGAGAACACCGAACGCAATCGACAGTGGCGCGAGGACGACGACACTGGCCGCGAACGCTTCAGCGGCGGCGAAACTGCAAGCTTCTCGGGACGCTCGGGTTACGGCTACGACAAGGCCCCCGGCCGGCCCGACTATTACGGCGCGGGCCGCGACACAGCCGACTACGAGCCGCGCTGGGACCGGTCCTCGAGCCGCTACAGCCAGGCCTTCCGCGACCGCTATCACCGCGACGACCGCGGCCAGGGCTGGCGCGAAAGCGATGAAGCCCGCTGGGACCGGTATCAGGACGAAACGCGCCGCCGGGAGGCTGAACTGGCCCGTCAGCGCTACGAGGCCTCGCGCTTCACCAGCGATGACTACGAGCCGACGCGCGCCGGCTTCGATCCTTATGTCCGCGGCTATGGCGGCCGGGGTTCGACCTCGCGGCCCGGCTACGGCTTCGGCGGGCATGAGCCGCAATACACCTATGGCGGCGACGCCGATCGCGGGTGGTGGGACCACGCCAGGGATCGCGTGGCGGGCGTCTTCGGCGACGACGAGGCCCGGCTCCGCGCCGATCACGACAGCTACCGTGGCTACGAGCCTGAGCGCGGCCGCTACTACGGCCACGGCCCCAAGGGCTACAGCCGCTCCGATGACCGCGTCAGCGAGGACGTTTCGGATCGCCTCAGCGACGACAGCTGGCTCGACGCTTCGTCCATCGAGGTGAAGGTCTCCGGCGCCGAGGTGACCTTGGCGGGTACGGTCAGCAGCCGGTCCGACAAGCGCCGCGCCGAGGATCTGGCTGACAGCGTGTCAGGCGTGAAACACGTCCAGAATAACCTGCGTGTCCAGTCCGCCGCCTCGACGGCGTACGGCGAGACGAGCGTCCCCTCCACACGCGCCGCCGGATCCACCACCGGCAAGGTGTCCTAGAACGAAGGAGGGCGGCGGCCGTGTACCCGGCCGCCCCCCCTACCG